>NZ_JBEXGX010000012.1:67660-258685 GCF_040607495.1 Streptomyces sp. NPDC005281
GTCGTGCGGCGACCGCGGATGGTCTCGGGCTCGGGGGGCCAGGGGCTGGAGGGCATGCGCGTCGTGCGGCGACCGCGGATGGTCTCGGGCTCGGGGGGCCAGGGGCTGGAGGGCATGCGCGTCGTGCGGCGACCGCGGATGGTCTCGGGCTCGGGGCGCGGGAGCTGGTCTCGGTGTGGGGTCCTGCTCGTGTACGACAGGGTGTGTGGGTGGGCGGTTACGCTGCCCGTTATGACCTCGCAGGCTTCCACCCCCGCCTACCGTCGGCTCAGTGTCGAGGAGCGGCGCAGCCAGTTGCTCCAGGCCGCGCTGTCGCTGTTCGCCCAGCGGGTGCCCGAGGAGGTCTCGCTGGACGACGTGGCGGAGGCCGCCGGGGTGTCGCGGCCGCTCGTGTACCGGTACTTCCCGGGCGGCAAGCAGCAGTTGTACGAGGCCGCGCTGCGGTCCGCGGCCGAGGAGCTGGAGCAATGCTTCGCGGAGCCGGCGGAGGGGCCGTTGACCGAGCGGCTCTCCCGGGCCCTCGACCGGTATCTCGCGTTCGTGGACCAGCACGACGCCGGATTCAGCGCTCTGCTCCAGGGCGGGAGCGTCATCGAGACCTCGCGGACCACGGCGACAGTCGACGGGGTGCGCCGGGCGGCGGCGGAGCACATTCTCACTCATCTGTCCGTGAAGGATCCCGGGCCCCGGCTGCGGATGACGGTGCGGATGTGGATCACGGCGGTGGAGGCCGCCTCGCTGATCTGGCTCGACGAGGACAAGGAACCGCCGCTGGACGAGCTGCGGGACTGGCTCGTCGAGCAGTTCACTGCGGCGCTCGCCGTGAGCGCGGGCAGTGATCCGCAGACCGCCGCGGTGGTCCGGGCCGCGCTCGCGCTGGAGCGCCCCGACGGCCTCGCGGGGGCGCTGGTCCGCCGGGTGCTGCCCGTTGTCGGGAATGGGGCCCACCTGCTGTGACACTGGTCAGGTGAAGAGCGAAGACACCCCCTTTGTCGGCGGCCCCCTGGACGGACGCGTCCTGCCCGTCCTGATCGGGATCACCGGTCACCCGCCGAAGACGTACCGGATCCCGGTGCCCGGCATCGACGGTGGTTCGTCCACCGTGCTGGTCTACCGGCGCGTCCAGGCCGCGACGAGCAAGCGGCTCGGGCTCCATCAGGGGTGGAAGTACGAGTACGACCCCGAGGCCGACGCGTCGGGGGGCCGGTTCAAGCTGCCCTGGTCCCCGGGCACGCGCAAGAGCGGGGGCACCGGCGGCGCCACGCCGGAGGACAACGCCGACGAGTGACGTTCTTGGGCCGAAGCGGTCACTCGGCGCGCGGCCGGGGTGCGGCGGCCCGATCCTGCCGGTGCGAGACGGGTGGTGTACGGGCCGCCCCGGTTCCGGAGGTGATGGAGTGTCAGGAAGGCTTCTGCGTCTGGTCTGCACGGGGGCGGTGGCCGTCGGGGCGCTGCTCACCTCCACGCCCGCGGTGGCCGTTCCGGAGCCCGGGCAGGGTCCGGACACCGGCGCCCCTCGGTCGGTCGCCTCGATGCTGACGGACCTTCAGCGGCTTTACCGGGACGCCGAGCGCGCCACCGAGACGTACAACGCGACGGCCGAGAAACTGAAGAAGCAGCGCGCGGAGGTCGACCGGCTCGACGCCGGCCTCGCCAGGGCCCGCCTGTCACTGGAGGACAGCCGGGTCGCCGCCGGACGGCTGGCCCGGCAGCAGTACCAGAGCGGCGACGAGATCTCCACGTACGTACGGCTGCTGCTCGCCCGGGATCCTCAGCACGCCCTCGACCAGGGGCACTTGATCGGGCAGTTGTCGCTGGAGCGGGCCGCGACCGTGCGGCGGGTCGCGGGGGGCGAGAGGCGGACCGACGGGCTCGCGCGGGCGGCCCGCAAGGCGCTGGACGGACAGCTCTCGCTCGCCGCACGGCAGAAGAAGGAGCGGGACGAGGTGAGCAAGCGGCTCGACGACGTCCAGCGGCTGCTCGCCTCGCTGACCGCGGACCAGATCGCCGAACTGAACAAGGTCGAGCGGTCGGGAACGGCCACGGCCCAGAGGAAGATCATGGCGTCCGGCGCCCTCAGCAGCGTGCGGCCGCCCACGCGGGAGGGCGAGGAGGCGCTTCGCTACGCCGTCGAGCAGATCGGGAAACCGTACGAGTGGGGGGCGGAGGGGCCCAGGGCCTATGACTGCTCGGGGCTGACGTCACAGGCGTGGGAGCGGGCCGGCCGGCCCATCCCGCGCACCAGCCAGGAGCAGTGGGCGGAGCTTCCGAGGGTCCCGCTGGACAAGCTGCGCCCCGGCGATCTGGTGGTCTACTTCCCCGAGGCCACGCATGTCGCCCTGTACCTCGGCGACGGGATGGTGGTCCAGGCGCCGCGGCCCGGAGCGAAGATCAAGGTGTCCCCCATCGCGGCGAACCCGCTGCTGGGTGCCGTACGCCCGGACCCGGACGGGGAGCCCCTGCGGCACTACACACCGCCGAAGCTCCCCGAGGGCGCCACAGAAGGCCCCGACGACGGCTACGCCTCCGCCGCCCCGGTGACCGATCCCAGGTAGGCGTTCGTCTTCTCCGGGTCGAAGAAGAAGTTCTCGAAGTCGGCCGGGTCGTTGAAGCCGTTGGCGAACCGGTCGGCCACGGGCTGGAGTTGGCCCGCGGCGCCGATCAGGTTGAGGACGTGCTCCGGCGGGACGCCCAGCATCGCGTTGGTCCACTTGGTGACGTGCTGCGCGGTGTCCCAGTAACGGTCGAACGTGGCCTGCATCCACTCCTCGTCGAACGGCTTGTCGCCCTGCTCGACGATCGAGGCGAGGTAGGCGGCGGCGCACTTGGAGGCCGAGTTGGAGCCCTGGCCGGTGATCGGGTCGTTGGCGACGACGACGTCGGCGACACCGAGGACCAGTCCGCCGCCGGGGAGCCGGCCGATCGGGTTGCGCACGGTGGGGGCGTACCGCCCGGACAACGTGCCGCCCGCGTCGGTCAGTTCGACGTTGGTGGCCCGCGCGTACTCCCAGGGCGTGAACCGCTCCATGAGTTCCAGGGTCAGGGACAGGTGCTCGGCGGGGTCCTTGACGCCGTTGAAGGCGTCGAGCGGGCCGCCGGGTATGCCCTCCCAGAAGAGGATGTCGGCGCGGCCGGAGGTGGTGAGGGTCGGCATGATGAAGAGCTCGCCGACACCGGGGACCAGGTTGCAGCGGACCGCGTCGTAGTCCGGGTGCTCGGGCCGCGGGCCCAGACCGTGCACGTACGACACCGCGAGGGCGCGCTGCGGCTCGGTGTACGGGGAGCGGGAGGCGTCGCGGCCGAACATCGAGACGAGTTCGCCCTTGCCCGCCGAGACGAGCACCAGGTCGTACGCCCGGGAGAAGTAGTCGAGGTCGGAGACCGCCGCGCCGTGGATGACCAGTTGGCCGCCGCGCTGCGCGAACGTCTCCATCCAGCCGGCCATCTTGACACGCTGGTCGACCGACTGGGCGTAGCCGTCGAGCTTGCCCACCCAGTCGATGGCGCGCTGCGAGGGGCCCGGGTCGAAGGAGCCGGGGACCGCGACGGAGACCCCGAGCCCCTCGATCCTCGGGGCCTGGGACTCCCAGAAGTTCAGCTGGAGATCACGCTCGTGCTGGAGCGCCGTGTCGAACATGCACTGCGTCGACATGACCCGGCCGGAACGGATCTCGTCCGCCGTCCGGTTCGACATCAGAGTGACCTCGTACCCGTGCGACTGGAGTCCGAGGGCGAGCTGGAGTCCGGACTGGCCGGCTCCGACGACGAGTATCTTCCGCATGCGGGTTGCTTCTCCTAGGACGGGCGTCCCTATTCGGGGCTGACTTCGAGCGCGTGGCCGACGAGCGCGAGCAGGGTCTCGACGACCGAGATCCGACGGCGCGCGTCCATGATCATGACAGGTATGTGCGGAGGAACCGTGAGGGCTTCGCGCACATCGTCCGGCTCGAACACGTCGCTGCCGTCGAAGTGGTTGACCGCGACGACGTACGGCAGTCCGCAGCTCTCGAAGTAGTCGAGCGCCGGGAAGCAGTCCGAGAGGCGGCGGGTGTCGGCGAGGACCACCGCGCCGATCGCACCGCGCACCAGGTCGTCCCACATGAACCAGAACCGCTGCTGCCCCGGCGTACCGAAGAGGTAGAGCACGAGGTCGTCGTCGAGCGTGATGCGCCCGAAGTCCATGGCCACGGTGGTGGTCAGCTTTTCCGGCGTCCCCGTGAGGTCGTCGGTTTCCTCGCTGGCCCGCGTCATCAGCGCCTCCGTCTGGAGAGGCGTGATCTCCGAGACGGACGTGACGAGCGTGGTCTTGCCGACGCCGAAGCCGCCGGCCACCACGATCTTCGTGGCGATCGGCGCGCGCGTGCGGTCCGTCTGCCAGGCCTGAAGATTCTCCTCATCGTCGAGGAGGGGAGCGACGCCAGGTTCGGCGTCAGAGACGACGGAGTCCACTCAGCACCCTTTCCAGCAGGGCACGGTCGGGCTGTCCCGGGCCGTGACCTGTTCCGTACACGCGGATCTTTCCCTGGTCCGCCAGATCACTCAAGAGCACGCGGACCACTCCGAGCGGCATCCTGAGAAGCGCGGCGATCTCGGCCACCGTACGCATCCGGCGGCAGAGTTCGACGATGGCCCGCATCTCGGGCATGACCCGGGAGGTGAGCGAACCGTTGGTCAGCTCCTTGCGCACCTCGGGGGCTTCCAGCGCCGCCACGAACGTCTCCACCAGCAGGACATGGCCGAAGCGTGTCCGTCCGCCGGTGAGCGAATAGGGGCGTACGCGGGCGGGCTTGCGGTCGCCGCCGCGCACCGGGAGCTTCCTGACGCCGTTCGACGCAGTCATCAGGCACTCCCGGAAGCGTCGGCCTCGATGGATTTTCGGAGCTCGATGCGCAGTTCGGGGGTCAGGACGTGTCCGGCCCGGCCGACGAAGAGCGCCATGTGGTACGCCACCACGCTCATGTCGCAGTCCGCGGAGCCGTGCGCTCCGAGCAGCGAACCGTCGCTGATCGCCATGACGAAGAGGCTGCCCTCGTCCATCGCGACCATGGTCTGCTTGACGCCGCCGTTGTCCATCAGCTTGGCGGCGCCGAGGGTGAGGCTGCCGATGCCGGAGACGATGGTGGCGAGGTCGGCGGCGGAGCCCTTGGGGCCGGTGGGCCTGATGCTGTCGGCCGTCCTCGCCTCGGCGTTGCGGCCGGGGTCGGAGGAGAGCAGGAGCAGGCCGTCGGAGGAGACGACCGCGACCGACTGGAGGCCGGGCACCTCCTCGACGAGATTGGTCAGCAGCCAGTGCAGGTTGCGTGCTTCGCTGCTCAGGCCGAAGGTACTGGTCGCGGTCAACTGCTTGCCTCCTCGACTGTGCCCCCCGGTGATTCCACGTCCTGTGCGCCGGGCTGGTGCGCGGTGGGCGCGGGTCCTGCTGGTGCGTGTGCGGGTGTGGGGACCGACGGGGTCCGTCCTTCGGGCGTGGGGGTCTCGCCCGTCCGGTCGGCGATCTCGGCCTCCACATCGCGGCGGCCTTCGATCGCGCCCCGGTGGAACCCGCCGAGCCTGCGGCGCAGTGCGTCGGCGTCCACGCCGCCCGCGCGGGGCCGCGGGGCGGCGGCGGGGGCGGAGATCTTCGGCGTGCGTTTGGGCAGGCCCTTGTCCGTGAGCCTGGGGTGCTCGTCGAGCACCCGCTCGTGGTCGTCGGGACCGATGGTGTACGGATCGGTGGCCGCCGGGGCCGCGGGGCGGCCGGTGGTGGCTCCTGGGGGCGCCGCCGTCGGCGTTCCCGCGGGCGCCTCCGCGGCTGTTCCCGCGGGTGCGTCCGCAGCCGTTCTCGCGGACACGTCCGTCTCCGGTGCGTGCTCCGTCACCGGTCCGCGCTCCGCGGCCGGTTCGCCGTGGTGGAAGGCGGCTCCCGTGACGCCGGGGGCCGTTCCCCCCGCGTGGGAGGTCGTCGCGCCCACGGCGGGGGCCGGGGTCCCGTCGGTGCCGGGGGCCGGCTCGGCGGGGGCCGGCTCGGCGTGGGACCCGGTCGTCCCTGAGGACGCGTGGCTGGGTGCGCGGGTCGTACCGGTCGGGCCGGTCGGGCCGGTCGGGCCGGTCGGGCCGGTCGGGCCGGTCGCGCCGGTCGGGCCGGTCGCGCCGGTCGGGCCGGTCGGGCCGGTCGCGCCGTAAAGCTCGTCGGCGGACTCCGGTCCGAGGGCCTCCGAGGCGGGTGCCTCCGAGGCGGAGATCTGCGGGGCGAGCTCCGGGAGCAGCAGCTCCATCGTCGTCTCGGACGGGAGCTCGGGCTCGGGCTCACGGGGCGCCGGGATGACCAGGGCCTGTACGGCCGGCCCGGACTCGGGGGCCCGCGTCGGCTCGGGCTCCGCCGCCGGTTCGGCGATGGACTCCTGTACGGCCGCCTCGGCCGCCGCGATCAGCGGGTCCTCGGCGGCGGGCGGGGCCATGACCGAGGCACGCAGGATCGAACGGCCGCGCAGCACATTGGAGTTGGCCTCGGCGTCGGCGCCGGGCAGGGCGACCGGGGGGGCTCCGCCGGCGAGGCGGACCGAGGACGGGACGGTGGACGACGGAGCGGCGGCGAGCAGTGCCTTCGGCAGGACGACCACGGCGGCCACCCCGCCCTGCTTCTGCTCGCGCAGCTTCACCCGTACGCCGTGCCGGTGGGCGAGCCGGGCCACGACGTACAGGCCGAGCCCGAGTCCCTCGCCGCTCTCCTGGTCGTACGTGTCCTGCGGGTCGAACTCGGAGAGGCGGGCGTTGAGGTGCCTCATCCGGTCGTCGGTCATGCCGATGCCCTCGTCCTGCACGGAGAGCATCACGTCACCGCTCTCCAGCAGCCAACCGGAGAGCTCGACGGGCACGTCGGGCGGCGAGAACGAGGTGGCGTTCTCCAGGAGTTCGGCCACCAGGTGGCTCAGGTCGTCGGCGGCGAACCCGGCGATGTGCGCGTGCGGGGGCAGCACGGCGATCCGTACCCGTTCGTAGCGCTCGATCTCGCTGACCGAGGCCCGTGCGACGTCGACGAGCGGGACCGGGCCCGCGTGGTGCTGGACGTGCTCGGCGCCCGCGAGGACGAGGAGGTTCTCGCTGTGCCGCCGCATGACCGTGGCGAAGTGGTCGAGCTTGAAGAGGGTGGAGAGGCGGTCCGGGTCCTGCTCGCGCTCCTCCAGGCCCTCGATGACGCCGAGCTGGCGCTCGACGAGGCCGAGGGTGCGCAGCGCGAGGTTGACGAAGGTGCTGTGAATGGTGCCGCGCACCTGCTCCAGGTGGGCCGCCGCCTCGGCGAGTTCGCCGCGCAGCCGGTCGCGCTCGTCGGCCATCTGCTGGCGCTGACCGATGAGGTGCTTGCGGTCGCCTTCGAGGGTGGCGATCCGCTCGTGCAGGGAGGCGGCGTGCGCGTGCAGCGCGTTGACGGAGCGGACGACCTGGGCGAACTCGTCGTTGCGGCCGGTGAACTTGACCGGTTCCCCGGAGGCCGGGTCGGCGGCGAGCCGGGCCGAGCCGAGGCGCAGGACGGCCAGCGGCCGGGTGAGCGTGCGGGCCATGGCCATCGTCGTGCCGGCCGCGACGAGCATCAGGACGCCGAGGACGGTGACGCGGAGCTCCAGCGCGGTGACGTCGTCGTCCCGCAGCTTTTCGAGGTCCTTGGTGCGGTGGTCGTTGAGGGAGGCCTCGGCGCCGCGCATCAGGTCGATCCGGGCGGACAGGGCGGCGTCGAGTTTCTTGACGCCGGTGCCGAGCGCGGAGTCGGAGAGCTTCGGCTGCCCGGTGAGGTTCTCCAGGTACTTGTCCGCGGAGCCGACGTCGGGGCCGGTGACCGTGGAGTCGTAGGTGTTCACGGCCTGCTCGGGCGCGGTCTCGCGGAAGTCCGCGACGGCCGCGTCGGAGCGGAGGCGTGCCTGCTGGGCGGCGGCGCTCAGGGCGTCGCGCTGCTTGGCCTCGGCGGGCGAGGAGACGTTCGTGGTGCTCGTCAGGCCCGTGAGCGGGTTGTAGACGCTCTGGGTGGTGTGCGGGATGCCGAGGGCCGCCAGGAGCAGTCCGCGGGCCGCGGCGGACTGCTGGACGGCGGTGTCCAGCTCGGCGAGGGCGTGCGCGCCCGAGCCCGCGCGCGGCGGCATCCTGTCGGCCAGGTCCTCGGCGAGGGCGTGGAGTTCGGTGATGGCCCCGGAGTACGCCTGGTGCGCCTCGAGGGCGGAGCTCTTCCCGGTGAGCGCCGCGCGCCTGAGTGCCGCGACGCCGTCGAGGTCCTCGATCAGGGCTGCGGGGGCGTCCGCGTCCGCGCGCAGCTCGTCGACCTGCCGGTCGACCAGCACGCTGCGCTGCTCGGAGGGCGCCTTGGCCCTGGGCCGGCCGGCGGCGACGTAGGAGGTGACCTCGTCGCGCTCGTCGGCCAGCGCGTGCGCGAGGGTCAGCGCCTGCTGGGTGCGCTGGGCGAGCGTCACCAGATTCTGGGAATCGTTCAGTTGCTGTGAGGCGGACAGCACCATGGGCGCGCCGGCTCCGGCGATGGCGGCCGCGACGACCGCCACGGCCACGATCAGCCGGTTGCGTACGTGGGCGGTCCTGCCCCGGCCCGTGGAGTCGGCGGCGTCGCCGACGGCGCCACCCTCTGTGGAGTTGGAGGCCGTCTTCTTGCCTGTGCGCCTCGGCCGCGTCTTCTGCACCGGTGCTCGCATTCCTGACTCGTGTACCCATTTGGGGCCCGGGTGACGTCCCGTCAATCGGGGCGTACGCCCGGTACGGCTCCCGACCCTCCCAGTGCCGGTGGGCAGTGGTCCCGCATCATCTGACCCGCCACCCGAAGGAGTGAACATCGGAGGGGAGTTGGCGGGCAAGTCTTCCGGGCGCTCGCGACGGGCCCGCACGGCGGGCCGGTTGGACGTCGGGGACGGGCTTTGACAGTATTCGCCGCCACGTGTTGCCGGAGTCGATCATTCCATGGCAAACCTGGCGCCTGAGCTGCTGGATCGCACGTGGGGGCGTTTCCGGCCGACATTTCGGCCCCTTGTGAAGGGCTCGTGCAGACTGTCGGAATGCGCACTGAACTCGTGTCGGAGCCCGGAGACCCGGGCCGCCCCAATGAGGACTTCGCATCGGTCGGGCTTCCCGCCTCGGGACAGGGCGGTTCACTGGTCGCGCTCGATGGGGTGACGCCGCCCCGGGGGGACGACGGCTGTCTGCACTCGGTCCCCTGGTTCTCCGCGCGGCTCGGCGGAGCACTGACCGAACTGTCCGTTTCGCAGGGGGATTTGCCCCTGCCGGAGGTCCTCGCGCGGGCGATCCGCCGCGTCGCCGACGCACACGCGGGCACCTGTGACCTTTCTCACCCGCGCACACCTCAGGCAACCGTGGTCCTCGCGCGGTGGTCCCTGTCGCAGGTCGAGTACCTGATCCTCTCGGACTCGGTCCTGCTGGTGGAGTCCCCCGCCGGCGAGGTCACCGCGCTGCTGGACGACCGCCTCTCCCGGCTACCTCGCACCGCCCTCGCCACGGACGCCGTCGCCGACGCCACCGTCCGCAACAAGGAGGGCGGCTTCTTCACGGCGGCCGCGGACCCCTCGGTGGCCTCGCGGGCGGTGACGGGTGTGCTCCCCCGGTCCTCGGTGCGCGCCCTGGCGGCCCTCACCGACGGTGCCGCCCGCTGGGTGGAGAGGTTCCACGCGGGCGACTGGACCGAGTTGTTCGCCCTCGTGCGCGCCGAGGGCTCCGCCTCACTCGTCGAGCGCGTACGACGTCTGGAGCGCTCGGACGCGGCGGAGCGGCCGGGGTCCCGGCGGGGCAAGACGCACGACGACGCGACGGTGGTGTTCGCGGAGCTGTGAGGAGAGGCGGACCGCGATCCGGCGGGCTACTTCTCCATGCCGCGGTTCAGCTGGTTCAGCAGCCGGGCGAGCTCCGCGACCTCGTTCTGGTCCCAGTGGGCGAGCTGGCGGACATAGCGGGCCCGGCGCGCCTCGCGGACGCTGGAGACCCGGCCGCGGCCCTCCTCGGTGAGGTGGACGAGCCAGGCGCGGCCGTCGGCGGGGTCGGGTTCGCGGGCGACCAGGCCCAGCTCCTCCAGTGCGCGCAACTGCCGGGACATCGTGGCCTTTCCGACGCCGATGTAGGCGGCGAGTTCCGTGGCGCGCTGGCGGCCGCACTCCTCGAGGCGGACGAGGAGTCCGTACGCGGCGGACTCCAGGTCGGGATGGACCTCGCGGGCCATCTCCCCCTGGCTGGCGCGGGCGCGGCGCAGGAAGACCGTCAACTCGCGTTCCAGGGAGAGGAACTCGCGTTCCACTCCGCCGCTCACCGCGGGCCGGTCCATACCATTTCCCGACACGCCGGATTCGACCGGACGTCCACCGTCGTTTCCGCCCTCGTGCACGTCAGCACCCCTGACCCGGTTTCCCGATCCTGAAAGTTTCTGCCGGAACTCGCCGTTGCCGCAGCTCCGCCAGTATTTCGCAGGCGTAGACCAACGGCAGCCTCCGGCCCCTCTTCCCACGTCGTCGTCTACGTGCGTAGCTTCTTTATCAGACACTTATCTGCTGGCATGCGCACGCCACCCCCAGGTCAAGGACGGCCTGATCCCCCTACTCGGCACGCGTGCCCGCGCTCTCCCCCCACCGAGCTCCCTCGGGCTCCCTCGGGCTCCCGGAGCTCCATCGCCCTTCGGAGGCACGCACATGCCCGTGCACAGATCCGGAAAGGCCCGCCGCCTGCGAGCACTCGCGGTGGGAACCCTGCTCACCGCCTTCTCCCTCCTCTCCACCCTCCCCTCCTCCGCCGCCGACATCCCCGCCCGGGGATCCGCCCGGATGGGCATGGGGGTGATCGCCCACGACGGCCGGGGCGGCACGCCGACCACCGGTGACGCCACCCAGACCGAAGGCGTGGACGTCGCCGGCTACCAGGGCAACGTCGCCTGGTCGACGCTGTGGAACAGCGGGGTCAGGTGGGCCTACACCAAGGCGACCGAGGGGACGTACTACACGAACCCCTACTTCGCCCAGCAGTACAACGGCGCCTACGACATCGGCATGATCCGCGGTTCGTACCACTTCGCGACCCCGGACACCACGACCGGTGCCACCCAGGCCAACTACTTCGTCGACCACGGCGGCGGCTGGTCGGGCGACGGCAAGACCCTGCCCGGCGTCCTCGACATCGAGTGGAACCCGTACGGGGCCGCCTGCTACGGCAAGACGCAGAGCGCGATGGTGAGCTGGATCAGCAGCTTCCTCACCCAGTACAAGGCGCGTACCGGCCGTGACGCGGTGATCTACACGGCCGCGAGCTGGTGGACCCAGTGCACCGGCGACTACAGCGGATTCGCCTCGGCCAACCCGCTGTGGATCGCGCGCTACGCCTCCGACCCGGGGGCGCTCCCGGCGGGCTGGGGGTACTACACGATGTGGCAGTACACGTCGTCAGGACCGACGGTCGGCGACCACGACAGGTTCAACGGCGCCCTCGACCGCGTCCAGGCGCTCGCGAACGGCTGATCCGGGCCGCACGCGGGCGGTGAACGGGACAGCGGCCGGGCTCCCCCCGTACGGGAGTCCGGCCGCTGCCGCTTCTCGGCGGTCGGCTCAGCAGGTGCCGGCCGGGTGCTCCCGGGTGACCAGGTTCGTGTAGCCGGTGGTGCCGTCCAGCCACACCACGCGCGTGCCCTCGTCGGCGGCCGGGTAGACCTGGTCGCCGCGGTCGCAGGACACACGCTGGACGTCGCCCTCGCCGTCGGGCGCGACCTGGTAGAGCTTCGGCAGCGCCTCGTTGGTCCACGCGCCGCCCGGCGGCAGCGACAGCAGGGTGACCGCGTCGTCGGACGCGGTGATCTGGTAGGCGTACAGGTCCGAGTCCGCGGACTCGGGGACGACCGTGGTGCGATCCGTACCGTCGAGCGCGGCACGCACGACCCCCGCCTGACCGGAGTCGGTGCCGTCGCCGTCCTCCACCCAGAAGACGCCGTCGTCGGTGATCGCGGTCTGGCCGACACCCACGACACCCGTGGGATCGACCGGCATCAGCCGCGTCTTGCCGGTGGCGGTGTCGTAGACCTCGACGCCGAGCTTGTAGCCGTCGGTCTCGGGCCACATCTTGGCGTAGGCGATCTTTCCGTCCTTCACCGACGGCAGGGCCGTGGCCGTCGAGGGGCGGCCGTCGACCATCCCGGAGACACCCGTCTTCATGTTGATGAAGCCGATGTGCGGATTGCCCATGTACGGGTCGTACGTGGTGTACACGACGTAGTCGCCGTCGACCGCGAGCGAGGAGACGCTGCTGTTCGCGCTGCCGACGGTCTTCTCGATACTGCCGCTGACCGGGCGCGCCTTGATCACGGTGGCAGTCGCGGAGAAGTCCACCCACACGACCGTCCTGCCGTCGGTGTCGGCGTAGACGTTGTAGTCACCGTTGTTGCCGCTCATCAGCCGCGGCCGGCCCTTGCCGTCGGTGTTGCCGGCCCACACCGAGTACGGCTCGCTGCCGTCCTCGTCGGAGCGGGAGACCGCGTACTTGCCGCCTCCGGCGCCGACGCCGGTCCCGGCGATGTTGTCCTTGGCGATCAGGGTGTCGGTGTCGACGCCGAGCGCCTTCTCCCAGCCGGTCACGATGCCATGGGCGTCGAAGTCCCGCTTGACCACCTTGATCTGGGCCTTGGTGGCACCCAGTTCCTGAGCGGCGGCGACGACCGCGTTACGGCCCTCGGTGAAGCCGTCCAGCGGCGTCATGTACGCCGACAGGGCGCGGTAGACGATCCGGTCGGCGAGGTCGCCGCCGAGGTCGTGGCGGATGTCCCACAGCGCGCCCGAGAAGATCGGCGAGTTCTCGTGCACGCCGCCGTTGTCACCGCGGTAGCTGACACCGACGAAGTCCTTGGACGTGGTGAGGCCGTTGTCCAGGTCGCGCAGCGCGCAGTCGCGCGGGGCGCGGTCGGTGCACAGGTCCTCGCCCAGCAGGCCCGAGTCCGGGTCGTCCATCGAGATGTGGTTGGCCTCGAGGTCGATGGCGTTGCCGAAGTAGTCGGCGAGCGCCTCGTTCATCGCGCCGGACTGGCCCGCGTACACCAGGTTCGCGGTGTGCTCGACGACGCCGTGGGTCATCTCGTGGCCGACGACGTCCGCGTCGGCGGAGAACGTGCGGTAGCCGTCGCCGCCCTGGCCGTACACCATCTTGGAGCCGTCCCAGAAGGCGTTGTCGTACGGCCGGCCCCCGTCGGTGACCCCGACCAGGGAGTAGACGAAGCCGCCGTTCCCGTCGAGGCCGTCCCGGCCGAAGTGGTTCTTGTAGTAGTCGTAGACCTTCCCGGCCGCCCAGTGGGCGTCGACCGCGCCGGAGTCGGTGAAGTCCGCGCCGAGGTCGGTCGTGGTCGAACGGAAGGTCTTGATGCCGCTCGGCCAGCGGCCGGAGGCGGCGGAGACGTCGATCCCGCGGGCGTCGTAGGTCGCCAGCATGGGACCGTTGAACGGGCTGGAGGCGTCGCGCTTGCTGTAGTCGATCATCTGGTAGACCCCGTCGGTGCCCTGGTACAGGTTCACCTCGGTCTTCGCGCCGTTGTAGCGGACACCGGAGCCCTTGACGACCAGTTGCTGGGCGACCGCGGCGGAGGCGTCGGCGGCCGTGGCCGCGGCCTCTGTGCCGCCGGTCGCGGTGGCCGTCGCCGCGAACGTGGCGATCCCGCTGTACTGCATGACCGGGTAGCCGGAGTGGCCGTCGATGTAGACCTCCTGCTTCACCGGCGAGCCGTCGGCCGGGCTGACGCCGGTGACGGTGATGTGCCGGGTGAGCACACCGGTGCCCCGCGGGAGGATGGTGACGCCGTCGGCGGCGCCGCTCAGGCCCGCCTCGCCGGTCGCCTTCTTCCCGGCGGCGGGCTTGTGCAGCGGGCCGGCGCCGAGCTGCGAGGTGACGGCGGCGACCGCGCGCCGGACCGCCACCTTCTCGGAGACCTTCGGGGTGACCGAGTCGAGCTTCAGCCTGGTGAAGTAGCTGCCGGAGGTGCCGGTGACGGCGCGCCTGCCGTCCTTCTTCGTCATCCGCACGACGTACTGGCCGCCCAGCACCTCGACGCCCTTGTACTTCTGCTGGAGCCGGACGGTCTCCTTGCCGCCCTTCACGGTCGCGGTGCCGAGCGAGGTCAGGTCCTTCGCCGAGGTGTCCGCGATGTGGTAGCGGCCCCGCTTCGCCCTGAGGTGCCCACGGGCCGCGTCGGCGGCGCTCTGCGTGGCGGAGACCTCCTCGTGCAGGCCTGTCACCAGGGACGGCGTGTCGGTGTCACCGCCCGGGGCGGAGGCGCCCGCCGGCGACGCGGTGTCCGCGTGGGCGTCCGTCGTACCGGTCATCAGGAGTCCGGCGGCGGCGAGCAGTGCCGCCACTCCCCGGCCGACGGCTATGCCACCGGCTCTGTCTGTTCTGGAGCGCGCTGAGGTCCGCACGGTCTTCCCTTCGCTGCCCTGGGCGGGTGAACGGATTTCGGATGCGGACATGCAAATACCGGAACGGACCCGCGAACAATGAGTTCCAGGCGTCGAGTTGTGTACGTGCACACTTGTGTGGCCTGCGGGAACGGACCCGAGTCCGGCTCGTACAGTTGGCCCACATGGACACGCACTGGCAGGCCTTCGGGCTCGGAGCCGACGGATTCCGGGTGTACGAGGGCTTGTTGAACCTGCCCGAGCTCACCTCCCGTACCGCGTTGGCCCGTTCGGTGGGCATGCCGGTGCGCCGGGTCACGGCCGCCCTCGCGCAGCTCGCCGAGACGGGCTTCACCCGGCCCGGCGGGGGTTCCGCCGCCCTGCCCGTACCGGTGGCCCCGGCCACCGCGCTGCGCGGGCTGCTGCACCGGCGACAGGCCCATCTGCTGCGCAGATCAGCCGAGTTGGAGGAGCTGACGGGCTCGGTTGACCGGATCGCCGCCCAGCTCCTGAGTACGGCACCCGACTCCCGTGTGATCGGCATCGAGACGGTGCGCGGCGGGCGGGCCATCGCCGAGCGCGTCGACGCGCTGCTGCTCTCGGCCCGCGAAGAAGTGTGCCTGCTCGACCGGCCGCCGTACGCGGCCAGTCAGCCGGACGGGATGCCCGCACCCCTGGATGTGACCGAACCGGTGCGGCGCGGGGTACGGGTGCGGGTCGTGGTGGACCGGGAGGGACTGCGCTTCGAGGGCCGCGCCCGGGGTCTTGACACCCTGTCGGGACAGGGCGTGCGGATCCGTGTGGGGACCGGTCTGCCCACCAAGCTGATCATCGTGGACGGGCGGATCACGCTGCTCCCGCCGACCGACGCGGCGGACCCGACCGCTTCCGCTCTCGTCGTCGGCGACGCCCTGCTCGGCAACGCGATGGTTCCGTTGTTCGAGGCGGTGTGGGAGCGGGCCGTGCCGGTCGGCTCCGTCACCGACGAGCAGATCAGCCAGGAGGAACGCGCGTTGCTGACCCTGCTGGCCTCGGGCCTGAAGGACGAGGCGATAGCCCGGCGGCTGGACGTCCACGTCCACACGGTGCGGCGCCGGATCACCCGGCTGATGGGCCTGCTGAACGCGGAGACACGGTTCCAGGCGGGGGTGCGGGCGACGGCCAGGGGCTGGCTGACGGTGTGACCCGGCCCAGCCCGGCCCACCGCCCCGGCAAGCCCGGCAGGACAGCCGGCCCACCGAGCCCGGAAAGCACAGGGCCCGACATCAGAGGGCCCGGGACATCAGAGGGCCCGACGTCAGAGGGCCCGGGACATCAGAAGGCCCGACGTCAGAGGGCCCGGGACATCAGAAGGCCCGACGTCAGAGGGCCCGGGACATCAGAAGGCCCGGGCTCCCTCACGGGCCCGGGCCTTCCCGTACCGGAGGTGCCGACGGTGGCCGTCACACCACCGCCGGCGCCTCCGGGGTCATGCCGCGAGCGGAACCCGCGGGCTCGCGCCGTTCGTCGCCGGCGCCAGGGCCAGCTCCAGGACCTGGCGGACGTCCGTGACGGCGTGGACGTCGAGCTTCTCCAGGACCTCGGCCGGGACGTCGTCCAGATCGGCCTCGTTGCGCTTGGGGATGATCACCGTCGTGACACCCGCCCGGTGCGCGGCGAGCAGCTTCTGCTTCACCCCGCCGATCGGCAGCACACGGCCGGTCAGCGACACCTCACCGGTCATGGCCACATCGGTGCGGACCAGCCGGCCCGACAGCAGCGACGCCAGGGCGGTCGTCATCGTGACGCCCGCGCTCGGACCGTCCTTGGGGACCGCGCCCGCCGGGAAGTGGATGTGCGCGCCCCGGTCCTTCAGGTCGCCGACCGGGAGTTCGAGCTCCGCGCCGTGCGAGCGCAGGAAGGAGAGCGCGATCTGCGCCGACTCCTTCATCACGTCGCCCAGCTGGCCGGTGAGGGTCAGCCCGGCCGCGCCCGTCTCCGGGTCGGCCAGCGACGCCTCCACGTAGAGGACGTCTCCGCCCGCGCCGGTGACCGCGAGCCCCGTGGCGACACCGGGCACGGCGGTACGGCGCTCGGCCGGGTCCTGTGCCGACTCGGGCACGTGGTGCGGGCGCCCGATGAGCCCGCGCAGGTCGGCGTCGGTCACCGTGAACGGCAGCTCCCGCCGGCCCAGTTCGTGCTGGGCCGCGACCTTGCGCAGCAGCCGCGCGATGCCCCGCTCCAGGTTCCGCACGCCCGCTTCCCGGGTGTACTCCCCGGCCAGCCTTCGCAGCGCGCTCTCGTCGAGGACGACCTCGTCCTTCTCCAGACCGGCCCGCTCCAGCTGGCGCGGCAGCAGGTGGTCGCGGGCGATGACGACCTTCTCGTCCTCGGTGTAGCCGTCTAGGCGGACCAGCTCCATACGGTCGAGCAGGGCCTCCGGGATGGCTTCGAGGACGTTGGCCGTGGCCAGGAACACGACGTCGGAGAGGTCGAGTTCGACCTCCAGGTAGTGGTCGCGGAAGGTGTGGTTCTGCGCCGGGTCGAGGACTTCGAGCAGCGCCGCGGCCGGGTCGCCCCGGAAGTCGGAGCCGACCTTGTCGATCTCGTCGAGCAGGACCACCGGGTTCATCGACCCGGCCTCCTTGATGGCGCGGACGATCCGTCCGGGCAGCGCGCCGACGTACGTACGACGGTGTCCGCGGATCTCGGCCTCGTCCCGCACGCCGCCGAGGGCGACACGGACGAACTTGCGGCCCATGGCGTGCGCGACGGACTCGCCGAGCGAGGTCTTGCCCACGCCGGGCGGGCCGACGAGCGCGAGCACCGCGCCGCCGCGCCGCCCGCCGACGACTCCGAGGCCTCGGTCCGAGCGCCGCTTGCGCACGGCCAGGTACTCGGTGATGCGCTCCTTCACGTCGTCGAGACCGGCGTGCTCGGCGTCGAGCACCGCCTGGGCGCCCTGGATGTCGTACGCGTCCTCGGTCCGTTCGTTCCACGGCAGTTCCAGGACGGTGTCGAGCCAGGTCCGGATCCAGCCGCCCTCGGGCGACTGGTCACTGGACCGCTCCAGCTTCTCGACCTCCTTGAGCGCCGCCTCGCGGACGTTCTCCGGGAGGTCGGCGGCCTCGACGCGGGCGCGGTAGTCGTCGGACTCCTCTTCGCCGCCCTCGCCCTTGAGGTCGCGCAGTTCCTTGCGTACGGCTTCCAGCTGGCGCCGCAGCAGGAACTCGCGCTGCTGCTTGTCGACGCCCTCCTGGACGTCCTTGGCGATGGACTCGGCGACATCCTGCTCGGCGAGGTGTTCGCGGAGCTGTTCGGTGGCGAGCTTGAGCCGGGCCACCGGGTCGGCGGTCTCCAGCAGCTCGACCTTCTGCTCCACGGTGAGGAACGGTGAGTAACCGGAATTGTCGGCAAGGGCGGAGACGTCGTCGATCTGCTGTACCCGGTCCACGACCTGCCAGGCGGCGCGCTTGCGCAGCCAGCTGGTGGCCAGGGCCTTGTATTCCTTCACCAGGTCCGCGACCCGGCCGGGCAGGGGGTCGGGGACGGTCTCCTCGACCCTGGTGCCCTCGACCCACAGCGCGGCACCGGGACCCGTGGTCCCCGCGCCCACCTTCACGCGCCCACGCCCCCGGATCAGCGCGCCCGGGTCGCCGTCGGCCAGCCGGCCGACCTGCTCGACGGTGCCGAGCACTCCGGTGCTCGCGTACGTCCCGTCGACGCGCGGCACCAGGAGTACCTGAGGCTTTCCCGGTGTTGAACGGGCGGCGGCCTGAGCTGCCTCCACCGCGGCGCGCACATCGGTGTCGTTCAGATCCAGCGGAACCACCATTCCGGGCAGCACGACCTCGTCGTCGAGCGGCAGCACGGGCAAAGTGAGTGATGCGGACGTCGAAGCCATGATCTCCCCTTCGGCATTCAAGTTGAGCTATGTCGACTCAATGCACGGGAGCCCCGCAATGTTCCCCAGGGGTTGTTCGCTGTGAGCGATCGCTTTGCGATCCCGGCGCGGGCGTCCCGGCCGCCGGGATTCGGGGTGCCCGGGATGCGGGCCGGCCTCCGGGCTCCGATGGTGGGTTCATGAACCATCACCTCCCCCAGCGCAAGATCGACATCGACACCCGGCTCGTCACCGCCGGGGCCGTGCTCACCGTGGCCGGCACCGTGGTGGCCTGCACCGGCATGGTCATCGCGGCGGGCGCCCTGCTCGCCGCGGGCCGGCGTATGGTCCGAGCCATGGACGTGCCCCCGTCCCAGCAGGCGGTCCAGCAGTGGCGGCGGGCGAAGGAGGCCTCCCTCGCGGGCCTTCAGGCATGGCAGTCCGCGCCCGACGCCCAGTACCGCTCGCCCACCCTCTAGATCCCCGGGAGACGGCTTCCACCCCCGGCTCCGTCCCGGGGGCCGGTCGTACGCCCGGCGGCCCGCCTGGATCACGCACGCGAGCGCCGCACCGGGCGCGGTTCCGTACCGGATGTGGACCCGTACCGGGGGACGCGTTTCCCGGCCGAGCGCCTCGGCCGCCACCCGGACGGCTCAACCGGGCCGCTCCCCGCCCCCCGGCGCGCCCTCGCCGGGGGAGGACGCCTGGGCGGGGGCCGATCCGGGCAGCACTGATCCGGCCACGCCTCAGACGCGCGCGACCGGTCCGGTGAGGTGATGTCCGTGCGGGTGCCGGTGCCGGTGCTGTCGCCGTACGAGCGGCCAGGTCGCGACGCCGATCGCCAGCGCGATGAGGTGTCCCATGTCCGTCACCGGGTCGTCCAGGAGGATCAGGTCCTGGACCAGGACCGAGCCGAAGGCGATCAGCAGCGGCCGGCGCAGCCAGGGCGAGAGGAGCCCCGCGAGCGAACCGACGCTCGCGGCGACGCCGAAGCTGATGCCGTAGTCGAGCCGGTGCATGGCGCCGACCGGCAGGACGCCCGTCAGCACCGCCGCACCGACCGGCACTTCCGTGACGAGTGTGGCCACCACATGCCCGAGCAGGAAGACGCCGGCGGCACACGCGGTGCCGGTGCGGCGCTCCAGCGCGGTCAGCACGAGCAGGAAGCCTGCGGCGTAGGGCGACGTGATCCCGCCGACGATCCACAGCGCGCTCGCGATCAGCACCAGCACGGGATGCCGTACGAGGTGGGCGACGTCCGTACTGGACGCCTGGTGCAGGGCGCGGACGAACGCGGGGTGCGCGTGGTCGGCCAGGTACGAGGTGACGGCGAGGACGG
The DNA here is from genome assembly GCF_040607495.1 of Streptomyces sp. NPDC005281. Classification (NCBI taxonomy): domain Bacteria; kingdom Bacillati; phylum Actinomycetota; class Actinomycetes; order Kitasatosporales; family Streptomycetaceae; genus Streptomyces; species Streptomyces sp. NPDC005281. The sequence continues at coordinate 87,252 of NZ_JBEXGX010000012.1, forward strand.
CCGCGTATCCGAAGGTGAAGGGCGTACCCAGCGGGGTGGGTACGAGCCGCAGCACCCGGAACACGCCCAGCCGGCCGGACGCGTCCGCACCGGGACATGGACCGGTTCCGCGGGCCCGTTCGGCGGACGGGCCGGTGCCGGCGACCGTGACCTCCGGCCCTGGAGCACCCACCGACGCGGAACCGCCCCACTGCTGAGGCACCGCGGGGAGACCGTCCGAAGGAGACGCACCCGGCGCCGATTCGCTGCCGGAGGGCAAGAAGGGGCCGCCGGAGGATGCCGAGGCAACGCCGGTGGAAGCGGAAGCGCCGTCGGCGGACCCGGCAACGCGGGCGGCGGAGCCCGAGGCAGCGGGTGTGGCCGGGTTGTCGGGGGGTGGGGAGGCGTCGCCGGGGAGTGTGTCGGTCCGGTCGGTGATACTCAGATCCACAGCGCTCCTTCCGTCGCGTCCCACCCTTCGCATTCCCCTCCGCCGCTGTCTATGACCGGCGCCACGCACGCGAGGATTCTCAGCAACTCCTCAACAAAGGGGACGGGACGCCCAGGGCCGCACCGGGGCTTCCGGCCCGACGGCGCGTCAACCCGGCAGGGCCCGCCGTCACCCCCGGGCCCCCGAACCCGCCCGGGACCCGGGCCGCGGGGCCGTCCCCGGCAATTCGCGCGACCCGTACAGGTGAAAATGCCAGGATGGCGGCCATGACTGCCTCGTACGAGACTCCCGAGGTCATCGACCGCCGCCAGGGCCCGTACGGCGAGGTCGTACTACGGCGCCACGGCGCCCTGCTCCAGATCATCGCCAACGGATGCTTCCTGATGGACACCTCCGACGGACGTTCCGAGCGGCTGCTCATGGACGCGGCGTACGACGCCCTCGACGGGCGCCCGGAGCCGAGTGTGCTGATCGGCGGACTCGGCGTCGGGTTCTCGCTGGCGCACGCCGCGGCCGATCACCGCTGGGGGCGCGTCACAGTTGTCGAGCGCGAACGGGCGATCATCGACTGGCACCGGAACGGCCCCCTCGCCGCGCTCTCGGCCCGGGCTCTCGCCGATCCGCGTACCGACATCGTCGAGAGGGATCTCCTCGATTACGTCAATGAGATCTCCGACACGTTCGACGCCCTGTGTCTCGACATCGACAACGGGCCCGGCTGGATGGTCACCGAAGGCAACGCGGGACTGTACGAAGGGTCCGGACTGGCAAGCTGCGCAAGGGCGTTGAGGCCCGGCGGCGTCCTGGCCGTATGGTCGGCGCAGCCCTCTCCGGAATTTGAAGGAACCTTGCGGAATGCCGGATTCCGGCAGGTTCGCACCGAAGTGGTCCCCGTTGCCCGGGGCGTTCCCGACGTGGTGCATCTCGCGGTAAGACCTGGATAGCCGAGGCGCACCCACTGCCCGTACCCTGCTTGCCTGACGCGGATCATTCAAGCGTCAAGCGCAGTCATGGGATCACCCCACGGATTCCGGAAAGCACACTTCAGGGGCGGGCGATGGAGCAGACACACACCTCCCAGAACGGCACGGCGGCGACTCCGGGCGCTCAGCGCCGGGTTTTGGTCGTCGAGGACGACCCCACGATCGTCGACGCCATCGCGGCCCGTCTGCGAGCCGAGGGATTCCTCGTGCAAACCGCGGGCGACGGCCCTGCCGCCGTCGACACCGCCGAGGCTTGGCAGCCCGATCTGCTGATCCTCGACATCATGCTGCCCGGCTTCGACGGTCTGGAGGTCTGCCGTCGTGTGCAGGCCGCCCGCCCGGTGCCGGTGCTGATGCTCACCGCGCGCGACGACGAGACCGACATGCTGGTCGGGCTCGGGGTCGGCGCCGACGACTACATGACCAAGCCGTTCTCGATGCGCGAGCTGGCCGCCCGGGTGCACGTCCTGCTCCGCAGGGTCGAGCGCGCGGTCGTCGCGGCCTCCACCCCGCGCAGCGGCATCCTGCGGCTCGGCGAGCTGGAGGTGGACCACGCGCAGCGCCGGGTGCGGGTCCGCAGCGAGGACGTTCACCTCACGCCGACCGAGTTCGACCTCCTCGTCTGCCTGGCGAACACCCCGCGTGCCGTACTCTCGCGCGAGCAGTTGCTCGCCGAGGTGTGGGACTGGGCGGACGCCTCCGGTACCCGGACCGTGGACAGCCACATCAAGGCGCTGCGCCGCAAGATCGGTGCCGAGCGGATCCGTACGGTGCACGGTGTCGGCTACGCGCTGGAGACCCCGACTCCCTGAGCCGGGCCTTCGCAGGAGACGTCGGGACCCGGGAGACCGGTATCCGTGTGAGGGGCTGATGTGATGAGCGGATTCACAGAACGGGAACGCGGGCCCGGCGAGCGGGGGCGCGAGCGCGCGTCCACGGAGCGCCGGAGCTCGGGCTCCTGGGGCGAGGTGCGGCCCTTCTCGATCAAGACCAAGCTGGGCGCGCTGGTCGTCATCTCCGTGCTCATCACGACCGGTCTGTCGATGATCGCGGTGCACACCAAGACGGAGCTCCGCTTCATCACGGTCTTCTCGATGATCGCCACCCTGCTGATCACCCAGTTCGTGGCGCACTCGCTCACCGCGCCGCTGGACGAGATGAACGCGGTGGCCCGCTCGATCTGGCACGGCGACTACACCCGCAGGGTGCGGGACGACCGGCGGGACGAGCTGGGCGACCTGGCCCAGACGATCAACCTCATGGCCGACGAGCTGGAGGCCCAGAACCGTCAGCGCAAGGAGCTCGTGGCGAATGTCTCGCACGAGCTGCGCACCCCCATCGCGGGTCTGCGCGCGGTCCTGGAGAACGTCGTGGACGGTGTCTCGGCCGCCGATCCCGAGACGATGCGCACCGCGCTGAAACAGACGGAGCGCCTCGGCCGGCTGGTGGAGACCCTTCTCGACCTGTCCCGGCTGGACAACGGCGTCGTACCGCTGCGCAGGCGGCGCTTCGAGGTGTGGCCCTATCTGTCCGGGGTGCTGAAGGAGGCCAACATGGTCGCCTCCGCGCGCGCGGACCTCGCCTCGGGCTCCGGCGGCGGCCACACCCGCACGGACGTCCATCTGCACCTCGACGTGTCCCCGCCGGAGCTGACCGCGCACGCGGACCCGGAGCGGATCCACCAGGTCGTGGCGAATCTCATCGACAACGCGGTCAAGCACAGCCCGCCGCACGGCCGGGTGACGGTGCGGGCCCGGCAGGGCGACCACCCGGAGTCACTGGCCCTGGAGGTCCTGGACGAGGGGCCCGGCATTCCGAAGTCGGAGTGGCACCGTGTCTTCGAGCGGTTCAACCGCGGCGGGGTGGCCGCGCCGCACGGTCCGGGCAGCGACGGCGGTACGGGCCTCGGGCTCGCGATCGCCCGCTGGGCGGTGGATCTGCACGGCGGACGCATCGGTGTGGCCGAATCTCAGCGGGGCTGCCGGATCCAGGTCATCCTTCCGGGCCTCCCCTCACTGCCAAGTTGACGTAAAGTTCGAACCGGAGCCGCAAGATCCACCGCTGTCGCCGCCGGCGTACACGTGTGATCAGGCACAGGGCCGCGTGAGGTATGCCGCGACCCCGGGTCGACGTACCCATCCCGAAGCGGAACCCCGCTTGTTTCCCGCCATTTCCATGGGCGAAACACCGATTCCGATGTGACTTACGCGACGTTGGACGGGCCCGGCCTGACCTTCCCGGCCAGGGAGGCGTAGCCTTTATTCCCGCTGTCCATCACCTTGCGAAGCGGAAGAGGGCGGTTAGCGCCGTGTCGCCACAGTCCCCCAGTAACTCGAGTATCTCGACCGATGACCAAGCCGCCGGGAAGAACCCCGCGGCCGCCTTCGGTGCCAACGAGTGGCTCGTCGACGAGATCTATCAGCAGTACCTCCAGGACCCGAATTCGGTAGACCGCGCCTGGTGGGACTTCTTCGCCGATTACAAGCCCGGGGCGCCCGCCGCCTCGGCTCCGGCGGGTACTGCGGCCGCGGGGGCCGCAGGGACCACCACTACGTCCGCGCCGGCCGCACCCGTGCCGCCGGCGGCGCGCCAGGCTCCTCCCCAGGCCCCGGCCGCGCCCGCGCCCGCTCCGGCCGCCGCTCCCGCGGCTCCGAAGCCCGCTGCCGCCGCCCCGGCTCCCGTCGCTGCCGCTCCGGCCGCCGCGAAGCCGAAGGCCGCTCCGGTCGCGCCGGCCGCCGAGGCGCCCGAGGGCCCCGAGTACGTGACCCTGCGCGGTCCCGCCGGTGCCGTCGCGAAGAACATGAACGCCTCCCTGGAGCTGCCCACGGCCACGTCCGTGCGCGCGGTCCCGGTGAAGCTGCTCTTCGACAACCGCATCGTCATCAACAACCACCTGAAGCGCGCCCGGGGCGGGAAGATCTCCTTCACCCACCTCATCGGGTACGCGATGGTGCAGGCCATCAAGGCCATGCCGTCGATGAACTGGCACTTCGTGGAGAAGGACGGGAAGCCCACCCTCGTCAAGCCCGCGCACGTCAACTTCGGCCTCGCCATCGACCTGGTGAAGCCGAACGGCGACCGCCAGCTGGTCGTCGCGGGCATCAAGAAGGCCGAGACGCTGAACTTCTTCGAGTTCTGGCAGGCCTACGAGGACATCGTCCGCCGGGCCCGTGACGGCAAGCTGACGATGGACGACTTCACCGGCGTCACGGTCTCGCTGACCAACCCCGGCGGCCTCGGCACCGTCCACTCGGTCCCGCGTCTGATGCCCGGACAGTCGGTCATCATGGGCGTCGGCTCGATGGACTACCCCGCGGAGTTCCAGGGCACCTCCCAGGACACCCTGAACAAGCTCGGCATCGCGAAGGTCATGACGCTCACGTCGACCTACGACCACCGGGTCATCCAGGGCGCCGCCTCCGGCGAGTTCCTGCGCGTCGTCGCGAACCACCTGCTCGGCGAGACCGGCTTCTACGACGAGATCTTCGAGTCGCTGCGGATTCCCTACGAGCCGGTCCGCTGGCTCAAGGACATCGACGCCAGCCACGACGACGACGTCACCAAGGCCGCCCGCGTCTTCGAGCTGATCCACTCCTACCGGGTCCGCGGCCACGTCATGGCCGACACCGACCCGCTGGAGTACAAGCAGCGCAAGCACCCCGACCTGGACATCACCGAGCACGGTCTCACCCTGTGGGACCTGGAGCGCGAGTTCGCGGTCGGCGGCTTCTCCGGCAAGTCCCTGATGAAGCTGCGCGACATCCTCGGCGTGCTGCGCGACTCGTACTGCCGCACCACCGGCATCGAGTTCATGCACATCCAGGACCCGAAGCAGCGCAAGTGGATCCAGGACCGCATCGAGCGCCCGCACACCAAGCCGGAGCGCGAGGAGCAGCTGCGCATCCTGCGCCGTCTGAACTCCGCCGAGGCGTTCGAGACCTTCCTGCAGACGAAGTACGTCGGCCAGAAGCGCTTCTCGCTGGAGGGCGGCGAGTCCGTCATCCCGCTCCTCGACGCCGTCATCGACAGCGCCGCGGAGTCCCGCCTGGACGAGGTCGTCATCGGCATGGCCCACCGCGGCCGGCTGAACGTCCTCGCGAACATCGTCGGCAAGTCGTACGCGCAGATCTTCCGCGAGTTCGAGGGCAACCTCGACCCGAAGTCGATGCACGGCTCCGGCGACGTGAAGTACCACCTGGGCGCCCAGGGCACCTTCACCGGCCTGGACGGCGAGCAGATCAAGGTCTCGCTGGCCGCCAACCCGTCCCACCTGGAGACGGTCGACCCGATCATCGAGGGCATCGTCCGCGCCCGCCAGGACATCATCAACAAGGGCGGCACGGACTTCACGGTCCTGCCCGTCGCCCTGCACGGTGACGCGGCCTTCGCCGGCCAGGGTGTGGTCGCCGAGACGCTCAACATGTCGCAGCTGCGCGGCTACCGCACGGGCGGCACGGTCCACATCGTCATCAACAACCAGGTCGGCTTCACCGCCGCCCCGGAGTCGTCGCGCTCCTCCATGTACGCCACCGACGTGGCCCGCATGATCGAGGCGCCGATCTTCCACGTGAACGGCGACGACCCCGAGGCCGTCGTCCGTGTCGCACGGCTCGCGTTCGAGTTCCGTCAGGCGTTCAACAAGGACGTCGTGATCGACCTCATCTGCTACCGCCGCCGCGGACACAACGAGTCCGACAACCCGGCGTTCACGCAGCCGCTGATGTACGACCTGATCGACAAGAAGCGCTCGGTGCGCAAGCTCTACACCGAGTCCCTGATCGGCCGCGGCGACATCACCCTCGAAGAGGCCGAGCAGGCGCTTCAGGACTTCCAGGGCCAGCTGGAGAAGGTCTTCACCGAGGTCCGCGAGGCCGTCGCGCAGGCACCCGAGGCTCATGTCCCGGACGTCCAGGCCGAGTTCCCGGTCGCCGTGGCCACCGCGGTCTCCCAGGAGATCGTCAAGCGGATCGCCGAGTCCCAGGTCAACATCCCCGACAACGTCACCGTGCACCCGCGGCTGCTCCCGCAGCTCCAGCGCCGCGCGGCGATGATCGAGGACGGCACGATCGACTGGGGCATGGGCGAGACCCTCGCCATCGGTTCGCTGCTCCTGGAGGGCACGCCGGTCCGGCTGTCCGGCCAGGACTCGCGCCGCGGCACCTTCGGTACGCGCCACGCGGTGCTGATCGACCGGGTCACGGGCGAGGACTACACCCCGCTCCAGTACCTCTCGGACGACCAGGCCCGCCTGAACGTCTACGACTCGCTGCTCTCCGAGTACGCGGTCATGGGCTTCGAGTACGGCTACTCGCTGGCCCGTCCGGACGCGCTGGTGATGTGGGAGGCGCAGTTCGGTGACTTCGTCAACGGCGCGCAGACGGTCGTCGACGAGTACATCTCGGCCGCCGAGCAGAAGTGGGGCCAGACGTCCGGCGTCACCCTGCTGCTGCCGCACGGCTACGAGGGACAGGGCCCGGACCACTCCTCGGCCCGTATCGAGCGCTTCCTCCAGCTGTGCGCCCAGAACAACATGACGGTCGCCCAGCCGACGTCCCCGGCGAACTACTTCCACCTCCTGCGGTGGCAGGTGCACAACCCGCACCACAAGCCGCTGGTGGTCTTCACCCCGAAGTCGATGCTGCGCCTGAAGGCCGCCGCGTCGAAGGCGGAGGAGTTCACGTCGGGTCAGTTCCGCCCGGTCATCGGTGACGACTCGGTCGAGGCGGCCGCCGTGCGCAAGGTCGTGTTCTGCGCCGGCAAGCTGTACTACGACCTGGAGGCCGAGCGGAAGAAGCGCGGCTCCACGGACACGGCGATCATCCGCATCGAGCGCCTGTACCCGCTGCCGGGTGCCGAGCTCCAGGCCGAGATCGCCAAGTACCCGAACGCCGAGAAGTACCTGTGGGCCCAGGAGGAGCCGGCGAACCAGGGTGCCTGGCCGTTCATCGCGCTCAACCTGATCGACCACCTGGACCTGGCGGTCGGCGCGGACGTCCCGGGCGCCGAGCGCCTGCGCCGCATCTCGCGTCCGCACTCCTCCTCCCCCGCCGTCGGTTCTGCGAAGCGGCACCAGGCGGAGCAGGATCAGCTGGTGCGTGAGGTGTTCGAGGCGTAGGCCTCCGGCACGGCAGTACGAGGGGCCCGGCTCCGAGTTCATCCGAACTCGGGGCCGGGCCCCTCGGTGTCCCGGGCGGTGCCGGTGGCCCCGGCACCGGCCTCACGTCTCCTGGGGTTCGAAGTCCCAGAAGGGCCGGTTGCGGGAGCGGGCGGAGATGGTGTGGACGTGCTGGGCACCCAGGGTGGCGGCCAGGTCGTCGAGGGCCGCCTGTTCGACCTTCTCCGCCTGCGGGCGGTCCCGCAGGCCGCGCAGGTCGGCCGCGAGGGCGATGCGGGCCGAGAGTGTCAGCGGATGGGTACGGCCGAGGACCTCGGTGGCACGGGCGACCGTGTCCTGGGTGAGCGCGGCGGCCGACTCGGGGTCGCCGATGAGGTTGCGCAGGGCGGCGGCGTTGATGGCGCAGCCGAGCGTCCAGGGGTGGTTCTCGCCGACCGCCACGGTCATGTCGGCCAGTGCCTCGTCGATGACGGCATGCGCGTGATCGCGTTCGCCGACGCTCCGCAGGACCAGTGCGTGGTTGGCGCGGACACCGGCGATGTAGGGGTGCCCCTCGGCGAGCATCACCTCGTAGCGGGCGACGACGGACTCGCCGATCTCCCTCGCCTGGTCGATGTCGCCGTGCTCGCGCACGAAGCAGCTCGTGTTGGCGGCGAACCGCAGGGTCTGCGGGTGGGTCTCGCCCAGCACGCGCTCGCAGCGCTCCAGCACGCGGGCGAACAGTGCCCCCGCGGCCCGGCGGTCGCCGCTGCGGTACTGGCACAGGGCCAGGTTGTGTTCGGCGTCCAGGGTCTGCGGGTTGTCGGGCCCCATGACGATGCGGTGTTCGCGCACGCTCTCCGTCTGGACGGACTCGGCCTCGGTGTACCGCCCCAGGTAGCGCAGATCGACCGCGTAGTGGATCTGGGAGGAGAGGGTCCACGGGTGCCGGCCGCGCAGCAGCAGCCTGCGTGACTCCATGGTGCGCCGGTCGATCTCCAGGGCTTCGTCGAAGCGGCCGAGCAGACGCAGGGACACCGCCAGGTTGTTCTGGGCGCCCAGGGTGCGGGAGTCGGCGTCGCCCAGGAGGTCGCTGTAGGCCGTGAAGACCCACTGGGAGAGTTCCAGGGCCTCGTCGTAGCGGGCGAGGCCGCGCAGGTCGGCGGCGAGGCCGGTCGCGGCGCGAAGGTGTTCCAGGTCCTGGGAGCCGCGTTCCTCGCGCAGGTGCTCGACGGCGGCGCGTTCGATGGCCTCGGTGTGCTGGTAGTCGCCGACGGCGCGCAGCAGGTTGGCGTAGTGGTGAGTCAGCTCCCAGACGCGTGGGTGGTTCTCGCCCAGCAGGGGCCGCCAGGCCTCCATGGCGCGCTCACCGAGCCTGATGCCCGACTTGTACTCGCCCGAAATGTACATGTAGCGAAGGCAGTTGAAGACCAGCATCTGTACCGCCGAGTCCTTGCTCTGAAGGACGTCGGCGTACTTCAGATGCGGGACGATCTCCGCGTAGCCGGGCCACAGCCTGGTGTCCGTGGGGCGCCTGGGGTCCGCCGCGGCCAGGGCCCGCCGGACCACGTCGATGAACTCGCGTCGGTCCTCGTCGGGCATGTCCTTGTGGACGATCTGGTGGACCATGCGGTGCAGATACAGCGACTCGCCGGAGGACGCCGCCTCGTCGCCGGCCGCCTCGTGGGACTCCAGGCGGACGACGGAGTACTGGCGGAGCTGGTTGATCGCCTTGTTCCACAGCAGCGGGTCGTTGAGCAGACCCGCGATCTGTTCCGGCAGCTGATCGTGCGGCATCTCCTTGAGGAGGCGTACGGGGATGAAGCCCGGCGCGAAGAAGGTGCACAGGCGGAGCAGGTCGACGGACTCCGGGACGGTGTCGCGGAGTTTGTTCAGCAGTATCGACCAGGCGGTCTGGAAGGCGACCGGGAAGTCCGCGGAGATCTTGACGACGTCCTGGTCGATGCCGCCGTCCAGGAGGGCGATGTACTCCTGGACGGACAGGTCCGAGTCGTTGAGCCAGCCGGCCGTCTGGTCCAGCAGGAGGGGCAGGTCTTCCAGTGCGTCCGCGAGTTGGTCGGCCTCGGGTTCGGTCAGGCGGGGCGCGCGGCGCCGGATGAAGGCGACGGACTCGTCGCGAGCGTAGACCGGCACCTCCAGCAGCCTGCTGTTGTGCTCGCTCCACTCGGGGTTGCGCGAGGTGATCAGGACGTGGCCGGGCCCGGTGGGGACGAGGTCGTAGATCTGGTCGGGCTCGTCGGCGCCGTCCAGGATCAGCAGCCAGCGGGAGTACGGGTCGCCCCGGCGCAGCGAGTCGCGTACGGCACGTAGCCGTTCGCCGTACTCGGCTCCCGTCGACAGTCCCAACTGCGGTGCCAGCTCGGCCAGTCGGCGCCGGTAGGTGACCCGCTTCTCGGCGTTGACCCACCACACGACGTCGTACTCGGAGCCGAACCGGTAGACGTACTCGGCCGCGAGCTGGGTCTTGCCGACGCCGGACATGCCGTGCAGGGTGACGACGCCCGCGCCCGCCTCGGCGCCCTGGAGCAGGTGGTAGGCGTCGTTCAGGAGCGGCTCGCGTCCGGTGAAGCGGGTGTTGCGGCGCGGCACACCGCCCCAGACCTCGGGCATGGCGGCCGGGAAGCGGGGCCCGCGCCGGGCGCCCTCGGCGGACTCGGGGAGGGGATCGGCGGGCAGGTCGAGACGCTCCAGGACGCGCCGCTCGGCTTCGTCGGCGCCCATGTTGTTCAGGTCGACCGCGCCGAGCACGGTGGTGGCCGTCGGCACCGTGCTGTTGGTGACGGAGACGGCCGCGAAGCGGGACGGGTCGGGCGCGACGACCTCGCGCAGCGCGGCGTTCCACTCCTCGTGGGTGCGCGGTCCGAGCTGGAAGTACCACTCGCTGACGACGATCAGGATGCGGCCCTTGGCCAGGGTCAGGTCGCGCAGCAGGTCGACGAGGGGCACCTCGGCCGGGGAGTCCCAGCGCTGGTACACCACCCGGTGTCCACGCCGCTCCAGACGGTCCCCGATCCAGGCCGCCCAGGCCCGGTTGAAACCGGCGAAGCTGATGGTGACGGTCTGCTTCGCGGACCCCCTCTCGGCTGGCCCGACCGGCGTACGAGCTCCAGACATGCAGCGGCCTCCCCGCGCGTGATTTTAGAACCGCCGCGAGGGTCGGCGAAAGGGCGCCGACGCACACCAGTCGCTTGCTCCACGGTTCCTTCTCAAAGGTGTTCAGCGACGATCTTGGCGCACGGTCCGGCTCGCGTCCGGGAACCCACGGCTTTCGGCGAGGATGGCTCAATCGGGACGGAGCATGGCGCGTTCGAAGGGCGCGCGGGGCGCGTGCCGCGAGCCCGGCCCGACCCGATCGGCATGCGCCACGCCCCCCTTGGGGTGCGCGGTTCATTCGCCCGGCGCGTGGCGCCGGTTCCACAGCGTACGAGCGGCCTGTACGTACGCCGCGGCGCGCGCCGCGTGTCCGCGCGGCGGCGGCTGCTCGGCGAGGCGTTCGTACACCTCGACCATGCGGTCGACGAACCGGCGTCCCCGCACGGTGAGATCACCCGATCCGACGAGCGCGGGCAGGACGGCGCCGACCTGTGCCTGATACCGCGCGTGCCGCTCCCAGGCGGCGTCCCGGCGGGTGGGAAGGGTGGCGGCGAGCGCGCTGCGCTGGAAGAAGTCCGCCAGCGCGAGGTGGGAGTAGGCACCCTGCAACAGACCGTCGTACGGGCGCGGATCGGGACGCCAGGGTGCGAAGTGCCGTGCTGCCGGAGTCGCGTGATGGAGCGTCATCATGTCGCTGAGCGCGGCGAGTTTGGTGTGCTGGATCTCGTGGACGAGGGTGGCCGCGAACGCGGTCGCCGTCGCCGGCGCGCTGCTGAGGACGGCGCCGAAGGCCTCGCGCCGGGTGCCGCTGCAACTGCCGCCCGCCCCGCCGGCCGAGCCGGGCGGGGCGGCCAGCGGGACCAGACAGCGCAGCAGGGTCACCGCTTCCGCGAGCCGGTGTTCGCCTCCCGCCCCGAGCGCCGCGGCGGTGCCCGACCAGGTGTGCAGCCAGTGCTTGCGGTCGGCTTCGTCCAGGCACGCCGGGCCGCTCAGGGTCCCGGGACGGGGTCCGCGGCGGGCGGTCCGGTACGGGTCGAGGTCGTCGAGCGGCACGGGGGCGGAGCCCGGCACCAGACCTGGCAGCGTGTACGCGGACGTCCAGGCCGCCGACTCCGACCAGGCACCGGCGCCGCTCTGGAGGTGGACGGCCACGTCGGCCTCGCCGGGCCGCCGGAGCGTCAGGCGCCCGCGCCGGTGCACGACGGTCACCTCCGCCTCCGGCGAAGCGGAGCCGCCGGTGCGCAGCGCGCCGAGCGAGGGCAGCGCCAGCACGCCGCCGTGGGCCGTCAGCCGTACCCTGTAGGGCACCCCGGCGCGGGCGGCGGCGACGGCGGCGAGCGCCCCGAAGTGCGCCAGCGCACGGGCCTGTTCACGGGTGTCCCGGCCGGGAGAGTGGCCCGCTCCGGACCCGAGCGCGCGCAGGGCGTCCCTGGCCCAGGGGCCGATGAACGGGTGGAGAAGAAGGGCCCGGACAGGGGACGGTGAAGGCCGGTTCCCGGGGGCCTCGTCCGCCTCGGACACCGGCAGGAGGCCGACGGGCCCGTGCCGCTCCAGTCGTTCGGCCTCCTCCAGGAGGGACCAGTCCTCGCGCAGCCGGGTCAGCGCGCCGGCGGGGCAGGCGTCAGGGGCGGCCGACTCGGCGGCGTCGAGGACCGCGCGGAGCAGGAGCAGCCGTCGGGTGTGCTGGTCGCGGACGAGGAGCCCGAGGGTCTCGGGGCCGCCTTCGGTGCGGCCGAGTTCGTCCACGACCCGTTCCGGGACCGCCGGCAGGATCACGGGACATCTCCCTCGGAGGCGGCGGGGACGGCCGGGTCGACCGGTACGGCGGGGGCGACGGGGTCGGCCGGAACGGCGGGGACGGCCTCCGTGAGCCTTCGCGCGACATGGCGGATGAAGCGCTGGAGGTCGGCGCAGTACACGGACGGGTTGGCGAAGCCGTGTCCGGCCCGGTATCGATGCGCGTAGTGTCCGCCGCCGCACACGGCGAGGAGGGGGCAGGCCCGGCAGCACGCGGCCAGCGAGGCGGCGCCCGCCTGGCGTGCCGCGACGCCGGGGTGGCTCAGGGCCTGGTCGAAACTGTTCCGGAAGACGTCGAGGCCGGTCCTGGCCGCCCCCTCGTAACAGGACTTGAGGGAGTCGACCTGCTCGATGGAGCCGTCCGTCTCGACGACGACGGCGTCGAAGGGTGCGAGGCCGAGGGACTCGGTGGCGGCGGGCAGCCCGAGGAGCAGGGCGACGCACTCCTCGAAGAGCCGCACCCGCGTCTCACGTCGCCCGGCCCGCCACCAGCGGTCGAAGACGGCGCACAGCCAGTCGCCGTAGGGAGTTCCCGGGCCCTCCCGGTGCGGTGGCCGCGCGGACCAGTTGCCGTGCGGGAGGAGCAGGTCGAGGGCCGGTGGCCGGAGCGCGAGCAGTGACTCGTACAGCTCGACCGGGTCCGTCGCGGGGTCGACGACGGTGAGGATCCCGGCGTACGCCTCCGGCCGGCGCTCGGCGATCAGGCGTGCGCCGCGCGCGGCGGCGGGCCAGGACGGGCGGCCGGCGTGGTCGGTGCGCGCCGTGTTGTGCCCGGCCAGGCCGCCGTCCAGGCTGATGCCGACGCGGATGCCGTTCCGGGCCAGGACGGCGAGCCGTCGCTCGGTGAGCAGGGTGGCGTTGGTCTGGACGGTGGCGTGCACGGTGCAGTCGTCCGGGACCCGGTCGCGCACGAGGCCGGTGAACCGGGCCAGGGTGTCCACTCCGGCCAGCAGCGGTTCGCCGCCGTGCAGGACCAGCGAGAGGGCCCTCGTGCCGTGGGCGGCGGCGTGTTCGCCGATCCGCGTCGCGGTGCGTTCCAGGACGCCGGGCGGGGCGGCGGCTGGACGCTCGCGCCAGCTCCGGTCGGGGCCCTCGTAGAGGTAGCAGTAGCGGCAGGCGAGGTTGCAGCGGCCGTGCATCTTGACGATGAACTGCCGGAAGGGAAAAGGCGGATCGGGCGCTACACGCGCGTGGTCTGCCCGACCGGGGCCTGCCCGACCGGGGCCTTCATAAGCGGGGCCTTCATAAGCGGGGCCCTCACACGCGAGCCGTTCGGCGTGCGGAGCCGAGGTCATGGGGTTCGGTTCCGGTGCCGGGGAGGTCGCCTCTGCAGACACTCCGGCACCCCCATGGTGTACGGCCGCACGATCCCACGCCGCGAACCGCGCCACGGCCCCCTGCCCGTACCGGGCGGCATTCCCGGCCCCGCCCCGGCCACAAACACCGGCCGTCCGAAGTTGTCCGGTTCAACCGCACGGCGGGCCGGAAGTGAGTCCACGGAAGGCACCCGGCCGGAGGGCACGGTGAACGGCACCGGTACGAAACAGGGTCCGGTGGGGCCGGATCGCGCTTCAGAAAGCGTTGTTGAACCCCCACAGAATCTCGCTCGACTCCTCGGAACGAGTTCGCAGATCGGCCAAGACCGCTTCCAACACCGGGTGTTGGACGGTCCGCAACCGCGCGAGGTCGAGGTCCAGCAAATCGGGGGCGGGGAGATCCGCGAGGTCCGGTGTGCCGGTCAGAGAGACGGGGTCCGGTGTGCCGGCCGGGGACGCGGGGGTCGGTGTCATGGCCGGGCCGGACCACGCGGCTCCGAACTCCGGCGCCCGTGCGGGACCATGGGTCTGCGAGCGGCCCTCGTCGATACCAGGCCCCAGGGTCTGCGAGCTGTCCGCGTCGATTCCCGGCCCCGGGTTCTGCAAGCCGTCCGCGTCGATCCCCGGCCCCGAAGTCTGCGACCAGTCCACGCCGGTCCCCGGACCCGGTGTCTGCGAGCGGTCCGCGCCGGTTTCCGGACCCGGAGTCCGTGACCCGTCCGGATCGGTACCCGGAGGCGGGGTCTGGGAGCGGTTCCCCGGTGCGTCGCGGTCCTGTGTGCTGCCGTTCCGTATGTCGTCGCGTCGGCCCATGTCTTCTTCCTCCGCTTTCCTGCCTCCGCCCCGGCGGCCGCCGGCGGGCGCTCCTCACTCCAGTTCGGCCAGCCGCTGTGCCGTCTGCCGGGCCGTGGGCTCGCCCGTGCTCGCGACACCGTCCGGCAGCCTGGACCACTCGGTCCGTGCGGCCCGGTAGGCCTCGCGCGCGGCACGCGGGCGCGCCGCCGCTTCGTAGGACATACCCCGCCAGTGCTGTGCCCGAGCGGCCAGTTCCACGGCCTCCTGGCGCGTGCGTTCCGTCGCGGCCTCGTCCTCGGCCTCGCGGGCCGACTCGGCCGCGGCCCGGAAGGCGTCGATGGCCTCGTCGAGCCGTGCCTTGCGGCCGAGGCTCTGGTACGCCTCGAACTGCGCCTGTCCGAGCTCCAGCCAGCAGCGGGCTGTGGTGAGCGGCGGGCCGTTCTCCAGGGCCGCGAGGCCGAGGAGGTGCTCGGCCTCCCGCAGGTCGACCCGGTCGCCGCGGGCGCGGTAACGCAGCATCAGCGCACGGCCGAGCAGCAGCAGGCGGTATCCGAGTTCGGTACTGCCCGTGGGCGTCTCCGTACGGCAGTCCCGCAGCACCCGGATCGCCCGGTACAGGGATTCGCCCGGGGCGCGTCCGCTGTCGAGCACGGCGTGCCGCAGCAGGGCCTCGCCCCATTCCGCGAGCACGTCCGCGTGTGCGGGGGCGTCCCTGGGCACTCCGCGGGAGGCCTGCTCGAACCGGGCTGCGGCGTCCTGGAGTTCGCGTGGGTCGCCCGAGTCGGCGTACCGGGCGACGTGGATGCGTCCGGCGCGCACCAGCAGGGCGGAGCGCAGTCCCTGTTCGCGGGTCAGGCCGAGCGCCTCGTCGACATGGGCCCGGGCGTCGTCCAGCGAGCCGCCCGACCTCAGGAGCGCGTCGACGAGGTCGAGGAGGATGCGGACGCGCGAGGACTCGGCGTCCGCGTTCTCGGAGCCGGTCTCCAGGGCGGCGCGCAGGGAGTGCGCGCCCTGTTCGGCGTACACCTTGGCCTGTTCGTGGTCGGCCGTGGCGCCCGACAGGCGCAGCAGGACGCGGCCGTGGGCGAGCGGGAGTTCCGAGGGGCGGCTTCGCGGGTCGGGCCAGGCGTCGGCGAACGCCTCCAGCATGCCGACCGCGCCCTGGAGGAGCGCGCTGTCGCCGCCGAGGCGCCACTGCGCCTCCAGCGCCCGTACCCGTTCCAGCGTCAGCCGCAGCGCCTCGGTGGCGTCCAGGTCGGGCGCGGCGCAGGCCACCGCGTACTCGCGGTCGGCGCGTTGCAGCAGGTCGAGGGCGCCGCGCCGGTCGCCGCGCCGCCTGCGGTCGGTGGCGGCGGCGTGCAGGACCCTGGCCAGGACGGCCCGCTCGCGCAGGGCCCGGGGGTGCGCGACGGCGCGTTCGGCGGCGGTCTCGGCCTCGCGCAGCAGGTCGGCGCCGCCCTGCACCTCCCACAGCAGCAGTACGCAGTTGGCGTACTCGGCCCACAGTTCCGGGTCGGCGCCGGGGAGCGGTTCGTGTTCGGTCGCGCCGCGCAGCAGTTGTACGGCGTCGATGAGGTCCTGCACCATGCGGTCGCTGCCGAACTGGCCGGCCAGCGAGCGGGCCCGGAGCACCGCGGGGTGGGCGGGCCGCCGGTCGGCCTGGTCGTCGGGGCCGCGGGCGGGCGCGTAGCCGGCGAAGTGTTCCGGCAGCGGCATGAACCGCTCCAGCACCCGTGCCGCGACCTCGGCGAAGGGCTGGGGTACGAGGGTGGCGCCGCCGTTGTCGCCGTTCTCGCCCGGGTATCCGGCGCCGGGTGAGAACGGCGGTCCCGAGCCGCTCTCGCCGAGCTGTGCGAGGGCCAGGGCGGGGAAGTTGGGGCCGCCCTTGCCGAAGCGGTGCTCGATGTACTCGGAGCAGTGCTTGAGCACCAGCATGGCCTCGTCGAGACCCAGCGGGGACAGCAGGGCTTCCTGCGCGCCGGGCGCGAACTCGTACCACTGGGTGCCGTCGGCGCCGTACTCCTCGGTCCTGGTGCGGGAGACGAGGCCGCTGAGCAGGACTTCGGCCAGTTCGGACGGCCCGGAGCCGGGGAGCATGGTGCGCTGGACGAGCTGCATGACGGGGAGGCTGAGCGGGGCGGCGGCGAGATAGCCGGCGAGCCGCCCTGCGGTCTTGGAGGCGTTGGAGCGGAAGCGGCTGACCAGTTCGAGGCCGGACACGCGGCGTCCGGGCCGGGTGCTCGGGGCGGGCTCGTGGTGTCCGCGTACCCAGCCGACGGCGCCGGCCACGGGTCCCGCGCCTGCTCCGGACAGCAGTCGCGCCCAGGCGCCGAGCGCGACGGGCTCGGGCGGCAGGACGGGCACCGGGAGCGCGCCGCCGTGTGCCTCCGGCGGGGTGCCCGCGGGCAGCCTGACCTTCAGGGTGGCGGCGCCCGCGAGTGCCTCGCCGCGCGTCAGTTCGCCGTACGACACCGGAAGCCGGGTGCGGTTCCACATGCGCTGCGGCAGCGGCTGGAGCACGGCGGCGGGGCCGAGGCGGGACAGGCGGTGCAGGAGCCGGTGTGCGTGGCCGCTGTGCCACAGGGGGCCCGCGCAGTCGCTGACGAGGAGGGTGACGCGGCGGCCGGTGGGGTCGCTCAGCCGGTCGGCGGAGTGCAGGGGGGCCACGCCGGGGTCGGGGCTGCGGCTGACGGCGCACTCGCCGTCCGGGCCCTGGTGGAGGTGGCTGACCTGGATGTCACGGAAGGCGCCCAGCCGGCCGAAGACCTGCTCCAGTTCGGCGAACATGCGGTCCCACACGCGCATGGACGAGGAGGCGTCCATGACCAGCTGGAGCGCGGCGTCGGCGCGGGTCACCCCGCGGAACACCGGGAGGACCAGCCCGCCGGCGCGGGCGGTCCGTTCGGCGGTCGCGGTCTCGTCGAGGACGGTGCGCAGGGGTGGCGCGGCGGCGCGGTAGCCCTGCAACGGGCGTAATGCGCGCTGGAGTTCGAGGGGGGAAGGGAAGGCGGGCGCGGCCGGTACGCCGACCGGCAGCACCGCCGACCGGCCCTGCCCGTAGCCGCGCGCCGCGCCGTCGCGCGGCAACGGGTACAGCGCGACGCGCCGGTCCGTCTCGGTGTCCCGCCAGGCCGGTCCCGGCCCGTCGCCGGGCGGTGGCCGTTCGTCTCCCCGCGCGTCCGGGCGCACGGCCGCGGGGTCCTCGGCCGTCGTCCCGCGGCCGGGCGGCGGGACGCTCCCCGGCCCGTTCTCGGCCGGGTCCGTCGGGCGCGACCAGCGCGCCAGCCACAGCGCGTCGGCCAGTTGCCGGGCATCGGGATCCAGCCCGGTCCGCCGTATCCGGGCGATGAGTTCGGCGATCGGGTCGCCGCCGGGCATCAGCGCGTCACCTCGGGCGGTCGAGTCGCTGGATGAGCAGGTCCGCGAGCCGGTCGCGGCTGGGCGGGGCCGCGGCGTCGGTGAGGTAGATGGCGTTCAACAGCTGGTCGGCGGCGACGAGTTCGCTGCGCGAGCGCTCCAGGAAGTGGGTGATCAGATCGTCCCCGGCCCGCGCCGCCTCGTCGCCCAGGTGGGCGCGTACGAAGGTGGCGAGCCGCTTGTGGTCGGGGCGGCCCAGTTCCAGGTGGATGCAGCGGCGCATCAGCGGGGCGGGGAAGTCGCGCTCGCCGTTGCTGGTGAGCACCACGAAGGGGAAGGCCCGGCAGCGCACCCGGCCGTCGCGCACCCGCGCCTTGGTGCCGTCGGCGGTGAGCACCGCGGCCTCACCGCCGGGCAGCCGGTCGGCGACGCGTTCCAGTTCGGGGATCGCGAACTCGCCCTCCTCCAGGACGTTCAGCAGGTCGTTGGGCAGGTCGATGTCGCTCTTGTCCAGCTCGTCGATGAGCAGCACCCGCGGGGTCTCGGAGGGCAGCAGCGCGGTGCCGAGCGGGCCGAGCCGGATGTAGCCGCCGATGCCCTCGACGGAACCGGGGGCACCGGGAGCGGCCGGGTCGCCTCCGTGCGGCGCGGCGAGCTGCACGTCCTGGAGCCGGGCGATCGCGTCGTAGTGGTAGAGCCCGTCCTGGAGCGTGGACCGGCTGACGATCGGCCAGCGCAGCACGTTGCCGAGGCCGAGTTCGTACGCCACCGAGTGCGCGAGCGTGCTCTTGCCCGCGCCGGGGCTGCCGGTGACCAGCAGGGGCCGGCGCAGATAGAGCGCCGCGTTGATCATTTCGAGTTCCTCGGCGCCGGGCCTGTGCAGTTCGGCCAGATGCCGGTGCGCGCCCAGCCTGCGGTCCTCGGAACCGTCCGCGTCGGCCCCGGCGGCGTGCCGGGACGCGAAGTCGCGCCAAGGCGGCGGGGCCGGAAGCCGGTCCAGGCCGTCGTGGGGTTCGCCTGCGCCTCGGTAGATGAGCCACTCGCTGGAATCGGTCATTGCCCAGTCCTCGTCGTCACTCGTCCACCCCGGCAACCGTCGATCGTCGCCTCACCGTATCGATCCGCGGGTGACCCCGTAAGGTCCCAAGAGGGGCTCGCGGCAGCCCACTTCGGCCTGTTCCCGGCATCATGCGACAGCGGGTCCACCGTTGCGGTCATGGCGCCTCCAGCAGGTCTCCGGTTCCGGGCAGGGGGCGGCGCGGATCGTCGTAGAACAGGGCGATCCCGTGGGCCCAGTAGGTCTCGGGCCGGCCCTCGCTCAGTCCGGCCCGCAGGGCGTGCACCAGTCCGGGCAGTCGGTCCGCGCCGCCCGCGCCCGCCACCGTGTCACCGGCTCTTCGGTGGAACTCTCCGCAGACCGCGTCGGACTGGCCGCGCCAGCGCCGCCACAGCGCGACGCCGTATCCGCCGTGCACGATCCGGACGATGGCGACCGGGTCGTCCTCGAAGCGGTGGTCGCCGTAGCGGCAGAGCACCGGAACCGTCTTGTGCGGCAGGCCGCGCAGCGACTCCGCCGCCGGTACCGGTACCCGCAATCCGTCCTCGCAGTCGAGGACTTCGGCCTGGGCGCCGTGCGCGTGGATCCACCGCCAGCGGGCCTCCCGCTCGTGCTGCTCCTCGTCGGCGGGGAGCGGCTTCGCGCCCCGGGCGGCCGTGTCGGCCGGTTCGGGCAGCTGTTCCCGGTCGGCGCAGCGCACGACGACGGGCCGTTGGGCGCCGAGCGGCGCCTCGTCGGGTCCGAGCCGCCAGGCGTCGACGTCGAGTCCGAGCAGCAGATGGGGCAGCGCCACCTGGAGGTCGGCGGGCCCTCCGGGTTCGTCGCACTGCCGGAAGGCCTCCGTCAGGGGCGTCGCGAGCACGGCCGGCAGCTCCTCCAGCGGGGTCCGCTCGCCGTCGCGCAGCCGCACCACCTCCCCGGTCGGCCGGCCCACCGAGACGTGCCAGTCGCAGCGGCCCGGCTCCCAGCCGAGCTGCTCCAGTTCTAGCAGGACGAAGAGACGGGGCGCACGGTCGGCGCCGTGCGCGGCGGCATGCGCCGCCTCTGCTTCCGCCACCGGGGGGACGCGGGGCGCCAGCTGGAGCCGTTCGATCCACTGCTGGCCGAGACGGCGCCGGTAGGCGGGGCCCGGACGGCCCTCGGCGGTCTGCCGCACCCACTCCCACAGCGCCCGTTCGGCGGCCCGGGTGCCCGGCGTGACGAAGGGGCGTTCCGCGGACATCGCCCGCATGGCGTAGTCGAGCACGAGGTCGAGGGCGGCGTCCTGGCGCGAGCTCTCGTACAGCGCGCCGAGTCCGTCCCGCCAGCCGCGCGGTGCCGGGTGCGGGATCGCCGCCCGGTCGCCCAGCAGGGATTCGAGCAGGCCGAGCAGGGCGCGGGTGCTGACCGGCGGCGGCAGATCGGCGAGCCGGCCGAGCAGCTGGGTCCGCTCCTCGGGGCTGAGGGCCCGGCCGGGCCGGGCGCCGAGCTGGTTCTGGACGTCGGCCCAGGTGCTGCGGTCGGTGTCCGGGTGGCGCTGCCGGTCCCGGTGGTAGCGGTCGTGGGCGTGGAAGACGGCGTGGTACGGGTCGTGGTGCTCGGCGGCCGTCTCCTCGGCCGGCACCGGCAGGGACCGCAGCTGCTCCACGCCCGTGCAGGTGCCGCCGAGCCCCCGGTCGGTGCGCGACTTCAGGACGCCGACGACCTCACCGCGTACGGGGTCGACGACCGGCCCGCCCGAGACGCCGGGCGGCAGCACGTCGCCGCCGAGGCGGATCTGCTCGTCGTCGGACCAGCCGCCGAGCGTGCCCTGGACCGTACAGGTGCCGCTCAGCCGGCGCAGCTCCCCGCCGACCACGGACCAGCCGGAGTAGAGGACGACCGACTCCTCGTAGTAGCCGGCCGGGCGTTCGGTCACGTACGCGCAGTCGTGGTCCACCGGCTCGCGCAGCCGTACCAGGGCGAGGTCGGGGGACGGCCAGGTGCCCCGCGCGGGAAGCCCGGCGCGGTCCGGGAGGACCGTGGCGACCTCGCCGGTGACGGCGGACGTGCCGCGGCCCGGCCCCCTCTCGTACACCACCCTCACCTCGTTCCCCTCCCCGCTCCGGACCACATGCGCGCAGGTCAGAACCCAGTTCGGAGCGATGAAGAAGCCGCTCCCGAGGAACGTGCCGGGTTCGTCGAGGGCATACCCGGGGTCCGCGCGATGGATGCGCACGGTGGCGGCCATGACGAGTTCACGCAGCGCACGGTGAGCGTTCCCGGGGCCGCCCGGTGCGCCCGGGGCGTGCCCGTCCGTCATGCTCCGGCCCCGCCGGAGGGGTCGGTGGCGCCGCCGTGCGCCGGGGCGCCGGAGGGCGCGCCCGCGTGTGGGGCGGCCCCGTCCCCGCCCAGGTCGGGCGGACCGCCGTTCCAGGTGAGCGTCACCGTGATGGCAGCCTTGGCCTCGCCGTCCGCGAGCAGTCCGACGACCTTGCCTGCCTTGGCCGTGAGCTCGATGCCGAACTCGACGCTGACCTCGTCGGGCCGTACCGCGCGCAGCGGGGCGGCGAGCGAGCGGGCTACGCCGGTGATCACCGACTGAAGGCTCTCGACCTGCGCCTCGACGCGCTCCGCGAACCCGACGTCCGTCAGCGACAGCTCGCCGCCGGGATCCTCCAGTTCGTCCGCGCCCGAGATCCTGGCCCACACCGGTGTTCCGTCGGGCATCTCGATCCGTGCGATGCGCGTCACCGCGTCGCTCATGGCATCCCCCGTTCCCCCACGCCCCCGTGGTTCGAGCCGACCTTGCAGGCTAGCGGCCGGGGCCCGAGCACGACAGGGGCCCTCCACGGGCCCCTCGCCCCCGCCTATCCTTTTCCCAGCGTTCCACTTCCCTTTCACCCACGGAGCACCATCCATGTACTTCACCGACCGCGGCATCGAGGAACTTGAGAAGCGGCGCGGCGAGGAAGAGGTCACCTTCGAGTGGCTCGCCGAGCAGTTGCGTACGTTCGTCGACCTCAACCCGGACTTCGAGGTGCCGGTGGAGCGGCTGGCGACCTGGCTGGCCCGGCTCGACGACGAGGACGAGGACGACGAGTAGGAGCGGGAGCCCGGGGCGGTTCCCGCCCGGAGCCGCTCAGTCGTAGGCGCGCAGGTGGTCGTACGCCAGGCCGAGGGCGCCGCGCAGCGTCAGGACCGCGCCGACGACGATCCAGCCGCCGCTGCGACGCCTTATCCCCCAGGCGGTCAGCGGGAGGCCGACGGCCAGCTGGGCCCCGGCGAGACCGCGGGCCCTCGGGCCGCGCAGCCAGGGCCCGAGACCGCCGCTCTCCACGACGTCGAGTTCGGCGCCCACGGCGGCACGCCAGCCGGTCCACTCGATCTGCTCGGCGTCCGGCAGGATCCGGACCACGTCACGGAGCCGGTCGGCGGGCTCGCCGGGTTCGACACCCGCCGGGAGAAGCACTCCCGCGCGCGTGAGGACGGCGAGCAACCCGCTCACGCGCGCGTGCGCGTCGGCCACCGGGTCGGGCTGTGTCAGCGGTTCCAGCGACTGCATGTCGAGCACCGGGTCGAGGCCCAGCCGGGAGGCGAAGGTGTGCATCGCCTCGTCCTCTCCGACCGGGGTGCCGTTCGCCAGCCATTCGTAGCCCACGGTGCGGCGGAAGCCCGAGGCCAGGGTGAAGCCACTGCGGTCGGTGTCCCACCAGAGCGCGAGGACGGGCCAGGGCGCGCCGACGGCGAGTGCCGCGGCCCAGCCGGTGAGCACGCGGTCGACGGGTTCCGCGCCGTCCTGCCAGGGCTTGCCCTCAGGGACCAGCACGCTCCAGTCGGGTCCCGCCCCGGCGAGCAGCATCCGCTCGCGCAGCAGCTGGACGGCGGGACCGACCGACTCGGGACGGGCCCGGCACAACAGCAGGGCGCCCGGGGGCGGACGGTCGTCCCGGGGCGCGCCGGAGGTAGTCGACATAGCCCCACTTTAGGGCGATTTGCCCATTTCGATGCACCAATGATCCCCAGAACGGGTGTCTTGACTTTCCGTATCCGCGATATATCGTGAATACGTGAGACGCGATATGGCGCGTCGAGCTCGGGCTCGCACGAGGGTCCGGCCCGGTCGAGGAGGTCTGCACCATGTCCGAGTGGTCCGTGACAGAGCCGAAGAAGCTCGCCTTCGACGGCCCAGTGCAGACGCTGCACGTACGCATCGTCAACGGAACAGTGAACGTCGTGGGGACCGACGAGGGTTCCGCCCGGCTGGAAGTGTCCGAGTTGGACGGCCCCCCGCTCCAGGTGACCCAGGAGGGCGGCACGCTCACGGTGGCCTACGAGGACCTTCCCTGGAAGGGCTTCCTCAAGTGGCTGGACCGCAAGGGCTGGCGCCGTGCGGCCGTGGTCTCCCTGGCGGTCCCGGCGGGCACGCACGTCGAGGTGGGCGTGGTCGGCGCCGCCGCCGTCGTCTCGGGGACGGACGGCAGGGTCCAGGTGAAGGGCGTCACCGGCGACACCACGCTCGTCCGCGTCTCCGGCCCCGTGCGCGTGGAGACCGTCTCGGGGAACCTGGAGGCCCAGGCCGTCACCGGCGACCTCCGCTTCAACTCGGTCTCCGGCGACCTGACCGTCGTCGAGGGATCCGGCTCCTCCGTGCGGGCCGAGTCGGTGAGCGGCTCGATGATCGTGGACCTCGACGCCACGGGTTCGCCCACCGACGTCCGGCTGTCGAACGTCTCGGGCGAGATCGCGATCCGGCTCCCCCACCCCGCGGACGCCGAGGTGGAGGCCAACACCGCGAGCGGCAGCGTCTCCAGCGCCTTCGAGGACCTGCGGGTCACCGGCCAGTGGGGCGCCAAGAAGATCACCGGCCGTCTCGGCGCGGGCAACGGCAGGCTGAGGGCGATGACCGTCTCCGGCTCCATCGCCCTGCTGCGCAGGCCCCCGGCGGAGGACGAGCCGTACGAGGACGCTCCCGAACCCCGGGACACGGCCACGGCCCCTCCGGCCGGCCCCGACACGACCGCGGACACCACAGCGCGCGACACCGCGGACGCCACGGCGAGCGACTTGGCGAAGGGCACGGCGAGCGGCGCGGCGGACGCCACATCCGGCGGCACGGCTGACGCGGCTCCGGACGAGACCGCCGACGGGGATGCCACCGAGGGCCGGCCGGCCGACTCCTCGACCGACAAGAAGGTGCTCTGACATGGCCCCCGTCTTCGCCCACGGCCGACTGCGCCTGTATCTCCTCAAGCTGCTGGACGAGGCCCCGCGCCACGGATACGAGGTGATCCGGCTCCTGGAGGAGCGGTTCCAGGGCCTGTACGCGCCCTCGGCGGGCACCGTCTACCCCCGGCTGGCGAAGCTGGAGGCCGAGGGACTCGTCACGCACACCTCCGAGGGCGGCCGCAAGGTGTACGCGATCACCGACGCGGGCCGCGCCGAACTGGCCGACCGCAGCGGCGAACTGGCCGATCTGGAGCTGGAGATCCGCGAGTCCGTCGCCGAGCTCGCGGCGGAGATCCGCGCGGATGTCCGGGGCGCGGCAGGCGATCTGCGCCGCGAGATGCTGGCGGCGGCCACGGAGGCGCGCCGCGGCCCCTCGTCCGGCCCCCGGCCGAAGCACGACGATCCGGCGGGCGGGTCCGGCGGTCCTGACGACTTCCAGGACAGGGAGTCGTGGCGGGCGGCGAAGGAGGAGATGCGGCGCGTCCGCCATGAGTGGAAGGAGCAGGCCCGCCGCGCGAAGGACGAGAGCCGCCGTGCCCGCGACGAGGCACAGCGCGCCCGCCGCCAGGCCAAGGAGGCGCAGGAGAAGGCCCGCGCGCAGGCCCAGGAGGAGATGCAGCGCATGGCCAAGCGCGTCCAGGACCAGGTGCAGGACCACTTCGCGCGCGGGGACTGGCCGACCGGGGTGCGTGAGGGGCTGACCGAACTGGCCAAGGAGTTCGGCGACTTCGGGAAGAACTTCGGCAAGGACCTGGGGAAGGACCTCGGCAAGGAGTTCGGCTTCGGCCGTACGCCGTCCGGAGCGCCCGTGGAACCGGAGTACTCGACGACGCCCGAGGATTTCCCCGCCGAGTACGAACCGGCCTGGGCCCACGAGGACTCCACGGGCAACCCCGCCCGGGACCTAGACCGGCTGCTGGACCGCTTCCGCGACGACATTCGCGACGCGTCCCGCGACCACGGCGTGACCGAGGATCAACTCCGCGACATCCGGAGCCACTTGTCGACGGCGGCGGCCCACATCGGCTCGGCACTGCGGAGCGGGCGACCGTAGTCCCCCTGCGGTTCTCACACCCCGGCCGCCCGGGTCGGCGGGGCCGCGCACCTGGCCCCGCCGCCCCGGTCGTCACCGGCCGAACACCCGGCGACTCGCGCCTCACCCCGCCTGCGCCGCGCCGTCCGCGCCGTCCGCGCCGTCCGCCCCGGTCCCGCCGTATAGCACCCGTGTCACCGATTCGTGGGTGACGCCGTGGTCGGCCAGTGCCTCGGCGGCGACACCGCCCCGCAGAGTGATCGCCAGCAGCAGGTGCTCGTCGCCGATGTGCCGGTCCCCTCGGGCGGCGGCGATCCGCAGAGCCCGTACGAGTACGTCCTTCGCCTCCTGTCCGAAGGGCCGGCGCCGGACGCGCCTGCCGTTCCCGCCCCGCCCGCCCGACTCCAGCGCCCCTTCTCCGTGAGCCTCCTCGATCCGGGAGACGATCTCGGACAGGTCGATACCGAGGCCGGAGAGGGCGTCCGCGTCGGCACGCGAGAGCCCGCCCCTGCGCCGCGCCTCGGCGAGATCCCGCTCCAGTGGCTCCCGGAAGCCGGGCGCCCCCAGCGAGGCCAGGGCGAAGGAACCCCGGCTGCCCTCCCGGTCCAGGAGGGCCAGCAGCATGTGCTCCTCCTCGACGGTCCCGGCCCCCACCCGCTCGGAGTGCGACACCGCGCCCTCGACCACGGCCCGCGCGTCCTTCGTGAAGCGCTCGAACATCACTGCCTCCCGTACTTCTTGTGCACGGCCTGCCTGCTGACTCCGAGCTCCGCGGCGATCTCCTGCCACGACCAGCCCTGATTGCGCGCACTGCGCACCTGTACCGCCTCCAACTGCTCCAGCAGCCTCCGCAGCGCGGAGACCGCCCGCAGCCCGATCCGCGGATCGCGATCACCCGCGCGCTCGGCAAGATCCGTTGCTTCGGTCATGACGTCAACCTACGTTGACGGCTCCCCGGTGTCAACCAAAATTGACACGCGGGGACGCCGCGCCCGGCCGGTCCACGCCCCCGGACATGCGAACGGCGGGCCCGGAGAACCCGGACCCGCCGTTCACCCGTCCCGCGACCCCGGGTTTCAGCCCGCGGTCAGCACGATCTTGCCGAACAGATCGCCGGACTCCAGCCGCTCGAACCCCTCGCGGGCCCGGTCGAGCGGCAGCACCTCGTCGACGACGGGCCGCACACCGGTGGCCGCGCAGAAGGCCAGCAGATCCTCCAGCTCGTCCTTCGTGCCCATGGTCGAGCCGACCACCTTGAGCTCGAGGAAGAAGATCCGCGTCAGCTCGGCGTGCGAGGGCCGGTCGCCGCTGGTGGCGCCCGAGATGACGACGGTTCCGCCGGGACGCAGCGACTTGACCGAGTGCGACCAGGTGGCGGCGCCGACCGTCTCGATGACGGCGTCCACCCGCTGCGGCAGCCGCGCCCCGGGCTCCAGCGCCTCGACGGCTCCGAGTTCGCGCGCCCGCTTCCGCTTGGCCTCGTCACGGCTGGTGGCGAAGACCCGCAGCCCGGCGGCCTTCCCGAGCACGATCGCGGCGGTGGCCACGCCCCCGCCCGCACCCTGGACGAGCACGGAGTCGCCGGGCCGCACCCCGGCGTTGGTGAAGAGCATGCGGTACGCCGTCAGCCACGCGGTCGGCAGACAGGCGGCCTCCTCGAAGGACAGTTCCTTCGGCTTCGGCAGAACGTTCCACGACGGTACGGAGACCTGCTCGGCGAAGGTGCCCTGGTAGCGCTCGGTGAGGATGGAGCGGGGCTCGTCGGGGCCGACCCCGTGCCCGCTCTGGCCGATGACGGAGTGCAGGACGACCTCGTTGCCGTCCTCGTCGATTCCGGCGGCGTCGCAGCCGAGGATCATCGGCAGCTTGTCCTCGGCGAGGCCGACCCCGCGCAGCGACCACAGATCATGGTGATTGAGGGAGGCGGCCCGTACGTTCACGGTCGTCCAGCCCGGCCTCTGTCCGGGGGCCGGGCGCTCCCCCAACTCCAGGCCGTTCAGCGGCTGGTCACGGTCGATTCGGGCGGCATAGGCAGCGAACATGACCTTGACGATAGGTCCCGCCCCCGGCCTGGGGAACCGCCTTCCGCTGTGACACGTCCCCCACCGACCGGGTGGCCCCGCGCACAGCCCTTCTTCGCCCCTTCCGCCCTGCCCGTCCCGTAGCGCGGGCGCCGCCCCCGGACGACCGCTTCGGCCTGACGGCCTCGCCCTCAATCGCCGGACGGACTGGAACTTTCCGACGCCGGAAAGAATCCAGCCCCTCCGGCGATTGAGGAGCGGGGATCCGGGGGGCGGCGCCCCCGGGTACGGCGACTGCGCCCCGGACATGGGGAAGGGACGGGGGCGGAGGCGGAGGTGGAGGCGGAGGTGGAGGCGAAAACGCGACGACCCCGTCGGGGGAACCTCCGACGGGGTCGCAACGGACGCGTGGGTCAACGGCGGGCGACGCCCTCCGCACGGGCGGCGGCGGCCACCGCGGCCGTCACCGCTGGAGCCACCCGCTCGTCGAACGGCGAGGGGATGACGTAGTCCGCGGCGAGGTCGTCACCGACGACCGCGGCGAGCGCGTCGGCCGCGGCGATCTTCATGCCCTCGGTGATCCGGGAGGCCCGGACCTGGAGCGCACCGGCGAAGATGCCGGGGAAGGCCAGCACGTTGTTGATCTGGTTCGGGAAGTCCGACCGCCCGGTCGCGACGACGGCCGCGTACTTGTGGGCGATGTCGGGGTGCACCTCGGGGTTCGGGTTGGCCATCGCGAAGACGAAGGCGCCCGGAGCCATGGAGGCGACCGCCGGCTCCGGCACCGTACCGCCGGAGACTCCGATGAAGACGTCGGCGCCCGCGAGCGCCGCCTCCAGCGAACCGGAGATCCCCGCCTTGTTGGTGATCTCCGCGAGCTCCCGCTTGACGTCCGTCAGGTCGTCCCGGTCCCGCGACACGACGCCCCTGCGGTCGGCGACCGCGACATCGCCGAGGCCGGCCTCCAGCAGGAACTTGGCGATGGCGATACCGGCCGCGCCCGCTCCGGAGATCACCGCGCGCAGGTCGCCGAGCGAGCGCCCGGTGAGCCTGGCGGCGTTCCGCAGGGCCGCGAGGGTCACGACGGCGGTCCCGTGCTGGTCGTCGTGGAAGACCGGAATGTCCAGTCGCTCCTGGAGCTTGCGCTCGATCTCGAAGCACCGCGGTGCCGAGATGTCCTCCAGATTGACGCCCCCGAAGGAGGGAGCGAGCCGGACCACGGTCTCGACGATCTCGTCGACGCCGGTGCAGGCGAGCGCGATCGGCACCGCGTCGACCCCGCCGAACTGCTTGAAGAGGATGGCCTTGCCCTCCATGACGGGGAGCGAGGCCTCCGGGCCGATGTCACCGAGCCCGAGCACTGCCGTGCCGTCGGTCACCACGGCGACCACGGACGACTTCCACGTGTAGTCGTGGACGAGTTCCGGCTGCTCGGCGATCGCGCTGCACACCTTCGCGACGCCGGGCGTGTAAGCCAGGGACAGGTCGTCCTTGTCGCGGATGGGCACGGTGGCCTGCACAGCCATCTTGCCGCCGCGGTGCAGCGCGAAAGCCGGGTCGAAGGAATCGAGGGGCTCGGCCCCGCCTTCCTGATCCGTACTGCTGTCGCTGCGAGGATTGACGATCTCCGCTGCCACTTTGTTTTACCCCTTAAGTCTTCAATGTTTGAGGGTGACCACTCCTGGTTGAGGGGTGGGCGGGCACCGCGCAGGCCCTGCCGCCGTGATTGCGTACGGGCCGCTGCGCGACGGGCGCGCCGCACACGCGCCCTGAGCCCCGGATGAGGGGTGTAAAGAACCTTCTTACCGGACGAACGGTGTCGAGGACGAGTCCATAGAGCCAAGATCACACGCCGGTGAGATGACTCATGCCCTGATCCATTGACACATACCGACATGTCCCCGTTCGGACACTAGTGCCGCGTAGCGGTCTTCCGCCTGCCGCGATGCACCGGAGATCTTCCTGCCGGAAGAAAGGATTTCCGCACAAGATCCGGTTGTGCTGGACCACTCAGTGACGGTTCGGGGGTCACCCGTTATCCGATTTTGACATAGCGGTCACCATGAATCTCGCGGTCCGAATGGCAAGATGCCGTCATTACACGAGGTCGCGACACTCGAAGGTGTGTGTTTCCGTCGACCTATCGGCTAGTCCCTGATCTGCCGGAGGAACCCTCATGACCGCACGCACCACCCGTCGTACCAAGGCCGCGCAGTCCCGGATAGCAGCGGTCGGCGCGATCGCGGTCGCCGGCGCACTGGTCCTCACCGGTTGCGGTGACCAGACCAAGAAGGGCAGCTCCAGCGACACGGCCTCCAACAGCGCCCCCCTGTTCTCCAAGCTGCCCAAGAAGATCCAGGACGCGGGCGTCATCAAGGTCGGCACGAACGCCGAGTACGCGCCCATGGAGTCGACCGAGGGCGGCAAGATCGTCGGCGTCGACCCGGACCTGGCCGACGCGCTGGCCAAGCAGCTCGGCGTGAAGTTCGAGTTCACCTCGGGCTCCTTCGACGGCCTGATCACCGCCGTCAACTCCGGCCGCTACGACATCGGCATGTCGTCCATCACGGACAACAAGCAGCGCCAGGAAGGCCTGGACGACAAGGGCAAGAAGCTCGGCCAGGGCGTCGACTTCGTGGACTACTTCACGGCCGGTACGGCCATCTACGTGAAGAAGGGCAACCCTGAGGGCATCAAGGGCATCGAGGACCTCTGCGGCAAGACGGCCGCCGTGCAGCAGGGCACCACGTACGAGGCGGCCCTGAAGGACCAGTCCAAGAAGTGCACGGACGCCGGCAAGAAGGCCATCAACATCGAGTCGTTCCAGAACGACACCGAGGCCCAGACCCGCGTGAAGTCCGGCGGCGCGGTGGCCGGCATCAACGACTACCCGGTCGCGGTCGACCTGTCCAACAAGGCCGACGGCGGCAAGGCGTTCGAGGTCATCAACAAGCAGTACGACGCCGGACCGTTCGGCATCATCCTGAACAAGAACAACACCCAGCTCCGTGACGCGCTGAAGGACGCCGTCGACGCGATCATCAAGGACGGTTCTTACCAGAAGGTCCTTGAGAAGTGGGGCGCCCAGTCCGGCGCGATCGAGCAGTCCGCGATCAACGGCGGCAAGTAAGCCGAGCGCACCACTGAAGGGCAGTCACGTGACTGACAATCTCGACAAGTCCGCCTCGGACACCCCGCCCCCGGGCGACACGGTGTCCCAGAGCGGGACATCCGGGCCGGACCCGGAGACCATCAAGGCGATCCCCGTCCGGCACTACGGCCGGTGGGTCAGCGGCGTCATAGTCGTGGCGCTGCTGGTGGCGCTCGGCATCGCGTTCTCGCAGGGCAACATCCAGTGGCACACGGTCGGCGACCAGCTCTTCGTGTCCAGTGTCGTCCAGGGCGCCGGCCGCACGCTGCTGATCAGCATCCTCGCCATGATCGTGGGTGTGGTGCTCGGCATCGTCCTCGCGGTGATGCGGCTCTCGAAGAACCCGGTGACCAGCACGGTCGCCTGGCTGTACATCTGGTTCTTCCGCGGCACGCCGGTGTACGTCCAGCTGCTGCTCTGGTTCAACCTGGCGCTGATCTTCCCCGTTCTGAATCTCGGGCCGATCTACAAGAACAACATGACGGACGTCATGACCCCGTTCATGTGCGCCCTGCTGGGTCTCGGTCTGAACGAGGCCGCGTACATGGCCGAGATCTGCCGCGCCGGCCTGCTGGCCGTCGACGAGGGCCAGACGGAGGCCGCGCAGGCGCTGGGCATGAGCCACACCAAGACGCTGTTCCGGATCGTGATCCCGCAGGCGATGCGGGTGATCGTGCCGCCGACCGGCAACGAGTTCATCAACATGCTGAAGACCTCGTCGCTGGTGTACGCGGTCACGTACAACGAGTTGCTGCGCTCCACCTCGGCGATCGGCTCCACGTCGTACGCCGTCATGGAGATGCTGTTTGTCGCCTCCATCTGGTACCTGGCCATGACCAGCGTGTTCAGCGTCTTCCAGTACTACCTGGAGCGCTACTACGCACGCGGTTCCAGCCGCAGCCTGCCGCCGACCGTCTTCCAGAAGATCAAGGCGAACATGCTCGGGCTCGGCAGTGAGAGGGGCAAGGCATGACCGCGATGGTGAAGTCGGAGGGCGTCCACAAGTCCTTCGGTCCGCTGGAGGTCCTCAAGGGCATCGACCTGGAGGTGAACACCGGTGAGGTGTTCTGCCTGATCGGCCCGTCCGGCTCCGGCAAGTCGACGTTTCTCAGGTGCATCAACCACCTTGAGAAGATCAACGCCGGCCGGCTGTACGTGGACGGCGACCTGGTCGGCTACCGCCAGAAGGGCGACAAGCTCTACGAGCTCAAGGACAGCGAGGTCGCCCTGAAGCGCCGGGACATCGGCATGGTCTTCCAGCGCTTCAACCTGTTCCCGCACATGACGGCCGTCGAGAACGTCATGGAAGCGCCGATCCAGGTGAAGGGCGCGAAGAAGTCGGAGGCCCGGGACCGCGCGATGGAGCTGCTCGATCGCGTCGGCCTGTCCGACAAGGCGAAGAACTACCCCTCGCAGCTCTCCGGCGGTCAGCAGCAGCGCGTGGCGATCGCCCGCGCGCTGGCGATGGACCCGAAGCTGATGCTCTTCGACGAGCCGACCTCGGCGCTGGACCCGGAGCTGGTCGGTGACGTCCTCGACGTCATGCGCGACCTCGCCGAGTCCGGTATGACGATGGTCGTCGTCACGCACGAGATGGGCTTCGCCCGTGAGGTCGGCGACAGCCTGGTCTTCATGGACGGCGGTGTGGTCGTCGAGTCCGGCAACCCGCGCGACGTCCTGACGGACCCGCAGCACGAGCGCACGAAGTCGTTCCTGTCGAAGGTCCTCTGACCGGAACACCGGCGCTCCAGGGCGCAGGAACAAGGGGCGGTACGGGTCTCCCGTACCGCCCCTTCCTCATACCCCCGGTTCCCGGCCCCCCGTTGTCATGTCCTGCCCGCTACTTCAGCAGGGCCGGGTTCTGGATCAGCTTGGTGAGCTGGGCCCGGGTCAGCGGCGGGGTCTTGAGCAGCGGGCCGAGCCGGCCCTTGCCCTGGAAGCCGGCGCTGTCCCGCACGTGCAGCGCACTGCCGTTCTTGAGCGCGAGGACCGCGCCGATCGTCCGCCCTCCACGAAAGCGTGCAGAGCGGCTTCCTCGCCGCGCGTCATCCCGCCCCCCTTCCCCGGCCCGCGCTCGCGGACCGTCTCACCCTTCCAGTGCGGCGAGTGGTGCCGCGGGACGCGGGAGAGGCGGTACGGATTTTCCGTACCGCCTCCGGCAGGGCCCGCGGGCGGGCTACTTGACCGCGAGCACCAGCGCGTCCGAGGGGGAGCTCCAGACCGGCCGGGCCTCGCCGAAGCCCTGTTCGCGCAGCACGCGCGCGTGCCAGCCGGCGGAGGGCGTGTCGCCGTCGGCGTGCTCGCCGTAGATCTCGAAGCGGCGGGCGGTGGGTCCGGCGAGGACGGGGTCCTGGGCGGCGACCTTCCACCATTCCGCCCAGTCGAGGGCGCCGTCCCGCCTGGCCCCGTCCATACGGGCGTGCCGCTGGGTGCGTTCGGCGGCGTTGATCCGGGGGGTCGTCCCGTCGATCATGTGGTCGGCGTTCATGAACACCCCGCCGTCACGGACGAGTTCGGCGATCTGGCCGTAGAGGGCGGTGAGGGGTCCGCTGTGCAGCCAGTGCAGGGCCGTGGCGGTCAGGACGGCGTCGTACGTGTCGTACGGCAGCCGGGCGCGCCACCCGGGGTCCTTGAGGTCGGCGGTGACGAGGGAGACCCGGTCGTCGCCGGCGAAGGTGCCCTCGGCGATGGCGAGGAGGGCGGGGTCGAGGTCGACTCCGGTGCTGGTGGCTCCGGGGAGGCGGGCGAGCAGCCGGGCGGTGATGGTGCCGGTGCCACAGGCGAGGTCGAGGACGCGGGGCTCGGGTCCGACGAGCGCCTCGGTCATGTCGAGCATCACCCGGAAGCGGTCCTCGCGGTCCGGCATGTACCACTCCTGCTGCCGGTCCCAGCTCCGCTGCCAGGCATGCCAGTCCGTTCCGGTGCCGATGGCCATGAAAGCCCCTCCTCCAGTCGACCACGTAATACCCTGTAAGCGCGATCAGCTGTTACCTGACCGCCGGCACGACGATAGAGCGCCTTCGTAAGGACTACAAGTGGAACTGGCCTATTACTCGGATTACGCCGTCCGCCTCGTCAACACCGAGGAACCGGCCCGCGGCAAGGACTCGCTGACCTCCGTCGAAGCCGTCCGTGACCTGTTCGGGGGGAACTCCTCGGCGGCCCGCCGGGCCGCGGAGGCGGACGTCACCCGCTTCCGTTCGGTACGGGGACGACTGCGCGCGGTCTTCGAGGCAGCGGCCGGCGGCGAGGAGACCCTCGCCGTGGACCTGCTGAACTCCCTGCTCCTCGAATTCCCGGTGAGCCCGCAGATCTCGGGGCACGACCACCGCGACGACGACGGCCGCCCGCTGTGGCACATGCACCTGGCGGACCACCCGTCGAACGCGACCGCGGGCTACGCGGCGATCGCGGCGATGGGCCTCGCCTTCCATCTGACCGAGTACGGCGTCGACCGTCTCGGCCTGTGCGAGGCGGCCCCCTGCCGCAACGCCTACCTGGACACCTCGACCAACCGGTCCCGGCGCTACTGCTCGGACCGCTGCGCGACCCGCGCCAATGTCGCGGCCTACCGCGCCCGCAAGCGCCTGGAGGCGGACCGCGCGGGGAGCACGGGCCTGGCCGCCACCAGCACCCAGCGCACGACGGCGAACGGCGAACGCTGACCCGCCTTCGGCGGCCGGAAACGGAACCGCACCTTCCCTAGGACGAGTTCCTCGGGAACGGTTCCGTAGTCGGTGCTGTCCCCGCCCGCGAACGTGTTGTCCCCGAGCACCCACCAGCCGCCCTCGCGCCGCTCCGCGATCCGCTTCACGACGAGCAGGTCCTGCTGGAACGGATGACGCAGGACGACGACATCGCCGGGCCGCACCCTCGCCCCCCAGTGAACGACGAGCCGATCCCCGTGCTGGAGCGTGGGCACCATCGAAGGGCCCGTCACCTCCGCCGCCCCGAACGGCAGCAGAGCCCTCCCCCGCTCGGTCTCCTGCGACAGCTCCGGCATCGACGGCACCTCCCCGGTCCTATCCTCCACCAGTCCCAGTTTCACCCCGGACTTTTGTCCTAAGCCCATGGGGGCACTCGCGAAATACCTTCTCCCACGGAGTAATGTCCCACCTGAGAAGACGATCACGAGGAAGGACAGCTCAATGCTCTCCCGCCTGTTTGCCCCCAAGGTGAAGGTCAGCGCGCACTGCGACCTGCCCTGCGGTGTGTACGACCCGGCCCAGGCCCGCATCGAGGCGGAGTCGGTCAAGGCCGTCCAGGACAAGATGGCCGGCAACGACGACCCGCACTTCCAGGCTCGCGCCACGGTCATCAAGGAGCAGCGCGCCGAGCTCGCGAAGCACCACGTGTCGGTGCTCTGGAGCGACTACTTCAAGCCCCCGCACTTCGAGAAGTACCCGGAGCTGCACCAGCTGGTGAACGACACCCTCAAGGCCCTCTCGGCCGCGAAGGCGTCCACCGACCCGGCGACGGGCCAGAAGGCGCTGGACTACATCGCCCAGATCGACAAGATCTTCTGGGAGACCAAGAAGGCCTGACCTTCGTCCGGGCCGTCCGAACCGCGTCCGCGCGGCTCGCGCCGCCCGCTCGTCCGCACCCGGTCCGCGGGGCCGCCGATCCCGGCGTCCCCGACGGTCCGGGTGCGTACTGCTTTCCCGGGGCCACGCGGGCTGCCTTTTCACACGGGCAGCTGGCGCATCTCGATCACCCGCAGGCCCAGTGCCTGGAACCGGGTGAGCAGCCCGTACAGATGGGCGTCGTCGATCACGGTGCCGAAGAACAGCGTCTGCTCCTTCGTACGAACCTTGTCGAGTTCGGAAAAGGCCGAGGCGAGCGTGTCCGAAACAATGCCGGCGATGCGGAATTCGTAGCGCATACGAGCACTTCCCTCGGGGCCGGGGCGCGGGGTCCGCTGCGATGCCCTGCCATCGTCGGTCGCCCGAACCGATGTGGCATCCCCCGGTGCGGGCGACATCCGCCCACCTCGGAGCGCTCCCGCTCACACCCTCGCCACTCCACCTTCCACCCGTGCCCCGGCGGCGCGCTCTCCGGCGGCGGGAAAAGGCCCGGAAATCCGAAACGGGTGAGCCCGCGGCGCTCCCCGGACCCGGTACTCCCCGGACGCCGTACTCCCCGGACCCGGTGCTCCCCCGCTGCGGCGCTCACCTTCGAGGGGTGAGGCGGCGGGTGGTCACCTGCGGCGGGTGAGGCGGCGTGATGGCCGCCCCGGCGGGTGAGCCGCGGGCCGCGCGGGCGGTGAGCGGTGATGCGGAGGGCCGCGCGGGCGGTGAACCTTGAGGGGCGGGTCCGCGTTCCACCGGTCCCGGGACCGCCTCGGAGGATGCCCGATGAACGCTCTCGCGGCAGCCGGCCGGAACGCCTCCGTGCGCACCGGCCGCGCCGCGTTCCGCCGCCGGCGGCGGCTGCGCGCGGGCCTGCTCCAACTCGCGTCCATCGGCGTCGGCCTCGGCCTCGGCCTGATCGTCCCGGAGATTCGCCGCGGACCCCTGCTGCCGTCCCGCCAGGTGGCCGAGCTGCTGCTCGCGACCGGCTTCGGGGTGCTCGGCGCGGCCACGGTCATCTTCTCGGTGCTGTTCCTGGTGGTGCAGTGGGCGGCCACCACCTTCACCCCCCGGCTCACCCTGTTCCGGGACGCCCCGATCGTGTGGCGGACCTTCGCCTTCGTCGTCGGACTGACCGTCTTCTGCGCCACCGCGGCCCTGACCGTCGCCGGCCGGGACGAGGTCTCGGTGATCGTGCCGGCCGGCGCGGGCGTCCTGCTGCTCCTGCTGCTGGCGCTGCTGCGCGGTCTTCTGCTCCAGGCGGTCGCCGCGATCCAGCTGGCACCGGTGCTCCGCTCCATCTCGGAACGCGGCCGGCACAACCTCGACGTCCTCTGCGCGGGCGCCCCGGAAGGCACCGGTCCGGTCGGTGCCGGAGGCCCGGCAGGCGCGGGAGGCACGGGAGATCCCGGGGATCCGAACTGTCCCGCCGGTACGGACCGGCTGCGGTCGACGGTCGGCTGGCCGGGGGCCGGCGCGGTGCTGCAACGCGTGGACACCGGCCGGCTGGCGGATGCCGCGCGGGCGGCGAACGCGGTCGTCGTCCTGCGGGTGAGCCCGGGCACCGCCTTGCGGTACGGCACCACGGTCGCCGAGGTGTACGACGGCGAGCTCCCCGACTCCGCCGTCCTGCGTGGCCTGGAGACCGGCGTCGAGCGGGTCTTCGACCAGGACACCGGACTCGCGTTCAGGCTGCTCGCCGACATCGCGCTCAGGGCCCTGTCCCCGGCGGTCAACGACCCCGCCACGGCGGTGCAGGCACTGGACGCCGTGGAGGATCTGCTGTCCCGGCCGGTCCCGGCGCGGGGCGGGCCGCGCGAGATCGCCGACCGGGCGGGCACCGTCCGCGTTCTGGTCCCGCTGCCCGGGTGGGAGGACTTCCTGCGGACGGCGCTCGACGACGTGATCCCGGCGGCCCGGAACTCGCCGATGGTCCTCATGCGCCTCCGCACGCTCCTGGAGGACCTGCGCGGCACGGGCCAGGGCCGGCCCGACGGCCCCCTCACCAGGCGCCGGGCCTGGGTGGACGAGGAGCTCGATACCGGATTTCCCCGGCTGCGGGACGCCCTTGCGGAGGAGCACGAGGACGGCCCGGAGTATCCGGACGGCCGGTGAGGCGGCCGGGGAGCGGGGCGCCGGGGAGCGCGGAGGTCCGGACCGGTCCCCCGCCGTTGCACACGAGCGGACACCCGGAAGGGGCCCCGACCGTACGAAAGGGCCGTCCGGCAGCCCGTGCCGGCGGATCCGCGAGCTCACCCGCGGAGGGTGATCCGCAGACACGGGGAGCCACCGCACTCTGGAGCCGGAGCAAGACGTCACGCGTCAGAGAGGGCACCGCTCATGGCCTGCACCCAGCGGCAGATCCGGCCCGTGCCGGGTGTGCCGTGCCCCGGGCCCGTACGCCACGGCCCGAAGGAGCCTGAACGGTCCTTCGCCCCGCCGCGGCTGCCGGGACCCCCGAGGCGCACGCCGTCGACGCGGCCGCTGCCGCCCCCGGACGACGCCCCGAACGTCGCACCGATCACGCCGATCACACCGGAAGACGTCGTCACGGCCCGTCCGGTGTGTCCGGGGGGTCCCGCTCGCCCCCCGCCTTCGAGCGTCTGTCCGGCGGCGGACACCGCGGCACCTTCACCGTCCGCCCCACCACCGCGCTCCGCGCACTGACCCGCCAGGCCCTGCCGACCGGCCGCAACCCCATGGCGGCCGGGCCTGGGCGGAATCCCCGAGATCGCGACCCGGCGCCCGGCGACAGTTCGATCCGCCCGACACCAAGGCAACGCTCGCGGAGATGTCGCACAACCGACAGGAGTTCGACCATGAACGGCTCGACGGTCAATCTGGCAGCGGACTACCCCCTGCTGCAGGTCTTCTGGACCACGATGTGGTTCTTCCTCTGGATCCTCTGGTTCATGCTGCTCTTCCGTGTCATCGGGGACATCTTCCGCGACGACGAGCTGAACGGCTGGGGCAAGGCGGGCTGGTGCGTCTTCGTCGTCATCCTGCCCTTCCTGGGCATCTTCGTGTACCTGATCGCGCGGGGCCGCGGCATGGGCGAGCGCGAGATGCGGCGCATCCAGAAGAGCCAGGAGGACATGAACACCTACATCCGTGAGACCGCCGGCTCCTCCGGCGGCACCGGCAAGGCCGACGAACTGGCGAAGCTCGCGGACCTCAAGAACCACGGCCACATCACGGCCGAGGAGTTCGAGAAGGCCAAGGCGAAGGTCCTCGCCGCCTGACGGCACGGACACCCCCGCGCACGAACGGCCACCGCCGTCCCCCGGACCAGTGATCCCCCTGGGGGCGGCGGTCCGTTGTGCCATTCTGGGGAGGTGGCGAATCCCAGACCGCTCGAAGACCTGGTCCGGCTGCGGCAGGCGCGCGACCGGATGAACCGCGAGTACGCGGAGCCGTGGGACATGGCCACACTCGCGCGCACCGCGCTGATGTCGCCCGGGCACTTCCAGCGGAGTTTCCGGGAGGCGTTCGGCGAGACGCCGTACACCTATCTGATGACCCGCCGGATCGAGCGCGCGAAGGCTCTGCTGCGGCGCGGCGACATGACGGTGACCGAGGTGTGCTTCGCGGTGGGCTGCACCTCGCTCGGTTCCTTCAGCTCACGGTTCACGGAGCTGGTCGGCGAGACCCCGAGCGCGTACCGGGCCCGTCCGCACGACCACGGCGCCCCCATTCCGTCCTGCGTGTCCCGCCGGCTGACCCGCCCCGCCCGTCACCGCAACCCGGAGGCGGAACCGGGCACGCGGCTCTGAGCCCGGCGCCGTGGCGGGCGCCGGGCCCCGGGCCGGGTACTTGCCACGGCACTAAGGGCTGTCCCGTAATCCCCGGTGGATCAGCGCGCGGCGTCAGATGCGGTGCATCGCAATGCGGAGGGTCGTCCTCATACCGGGCGTATTCGGGCGATCCGACAACGCGGCGTGGGGGTACCCCCTGCTCGAAGAGCTTGGGGGAGCCGTAGCTGTCGTCGTGCGCCCGCCGGGGATTACGGGACAGCCCTTAGGTTGGACGCATGGATCTGAAACTGTCCCAGTGCTTCATCTCCGTCGACGACCACGACAAGGCGCTCGCCTTCTACCGTGACGTGCTGGGCCTCGAGGTCAGGGGCGACGTCGGGTTCGAGGGGATGCGGTGGGTCACCGTGGGCTCACCGCTCCAGCCGGACGTGGAGATCGTCCTGGAACCCCCGGCCGCCGACCCGGACGCCTCCGCCGCTGACAAGCAGGCCATGGCCGAGCTGCTGGCCAAGGGGATGCTGCGCGGAGTGATCTTCTCGACGACCGACTGCGACGAGCTCTTCGAACGGGTTCGCGCCTCGGGCGCCGATGTCGTCCAGGAACCCGAGGACCAGCCGTACGGTCTGCGCGACTGCGCCTTCCGCGACCCGGCGGGCAACCTGCTGCGCTTCGCGGAGAAGCCCGCCAGGGGCTGACCGGGTCGGGGCACGGCCGGGCGGCGCTCCTTCGGGGCCGCGGGACCGGCCGTCGTTCCCGGGTGCACGCGGACATCCGCCGGGGGCGACGGGCGGCCGGGATCACCCGGGAGAGACACTACGTGTTCCGCGGGCACGATCCGCCCGTGGAACGAACCGTCCGCACGCCCCGAGGAGCCACCCGTGCCGTCCGCGCGCCCCCGTGTCCTGTTCGTCAGCGACCTGGCCTATCCGGCCAAGGGGCGGCGGTACTGCGACGAGGACATCGCCCTGACCTCGCGGCTGCGCGAGGACTTCGACATCGCCGTCTGCCACCCGCTGGACGCGGCCGCGCTGATGACCGGCTTCGACGCCGTGGTCGTACGCAACAGCGGTCCTGTCCTGCACTACCAGGCCGCCTACGACGCGTTCCGCGAGCGGGCGCTCGCGGCGGGCGTCCGCGTCTACAACCAGCTGTCGGGCAAGGGGGACATGGCCGGCAAGGGCTACCTGCTGGAGCTGACCGCGGCCGGGTTCCCCGTCATCCCGACCGTCGACCGGGCGGAGGATCTCGGACTGCTGCCCGAGGCCGGCATGTACGTGGTGAAGCCGAAGCAGGGGGCCGACTCCATCGGCCTGGAGTTCGTACCGCGCGAGCGCCTCGCCGGCCTGGCGTTCGGCGACATCCTCGTGCAGCCGCGCGTCGAGTTCCGTTACGAGGTGTCGTTCTACTTCGTCGACCACACCCTTCAGTACGCCCTGTACGCGCCCGACCCGGAACGGCGCTGGGCCCTGGAGCCCTACGAACCGACCGACGAGGACCGGGAGTTCGCGCAGCGGTTCGTCGCGTGGAACGACATCGGGTACGGCATCCAGCGCGTGGACGCCTGCCGCGCCCCCGGCGGCGAACTGCTCCTCGTCGAACTGGAGGACCTCAACCCGTATCTCTCCCTCGACGTCCTCTCCCCCGAGGTCCGGGACGCCTTCGTCGCGCGGATGAAGACGTCGCTGCGCGCCCTGATCGCGCAGGAGACGGTATGAGCGAGGGCGGCGGTCCGGCGGAGAACACCGCGGCGGCCACGGGCCCGGCCATCCGGTGGACCCATGTCTTCGTCGACCGGCCCGCGGCGGATCTCGGACCCGCGCTCGGCTTCTGGACGGCGGTCACCGGCACCGGATCGTCCGAACCCCGGGGCGAGAGAGGCGAGTTCGTGACGCTGCAGCCCGTCGAGGGCGACGCGTACGTGAAGGCGCAGGGCGTCCGGGACGGCGCCGGGGGCGCGCATCTCTGCCTGTCCGTGGAGGACGTACCGGCACTGGTGGGGTGGGCGCTGCGGCTGGGTGCCGAGCTCGTCGCGGACCACGACGGGTGGGCCGTACTGAGCTCTCCCGCAGGGCAGTCGTTCTGCGCGGTGCCCTGGAACGGGGAGTCGGCGCGGCCGCCGGTCACCGAGGGGCCCGACGGGGCGACGAGCCGGCTCGACCAGGTGAGCATCGACCTGGCGCCGGGCGTGTTCGACGCCGAGACCGTCTTCTGGAGCGAGCTCACGGGGTGGGAGTCCCTCCCCGGAGCGTTCCCGGAGTTCCATCTGGTCAGGCCGCCCGCCGGGCTGCCGCTGCGCATCCTGCTGCAACGCCTCGGCACCGAGCGCCCCACCTCGGCCCACCTGGACCTCGCCTGCTCGGACGTCGACGCGGTCCGGGCCCGTCACGAGGCCCTGGGGGCGACGGCGGTCGGCCGGGGGGCGCGCTGGACGGTGATGCGGGACCCCGTCGGCGGCGTCTACTGCCTGACCGGCCGCGACCCGGAGACGGGCAGCCTGCCCTAGGGACCGGTCGCGTAGACACAGATGACGGCGCTGCCGTCGCCCGCGCTCGGGCAGGGGAGCGCCGGAGGTCCGGAGGAGAGCGACGGTGTCGGGGACTCCCCGCCACCATGCTCGGAGTTGTACCAACCGGTGGGCGGTGGCGGCGCCGCCGAGGCCTGGAGCCCCAGTGTGAAGACACCGCCGCCGATCACGGCGATCGCCCACACCACCAGGATCCGGCGCCACACCCGGCGTCGTTCCCCCGAAGCCGTCACGCCGAGGCCGCCCCGCCCCGCTTCCAGACCTCCACGTCCACGACCGCCTCGACCGCGATCGGCCCGTAGATGTGCGGGAACTCCTCCCCGCCGGGCTCCATGGCCTCGAAGCGGACCGGCGCCGTGAGCCGTCCGGCGTCGATCACGAGGACCACGAGCTCGTCGGGCCCGCTCCAGGAGCCGTACACCATGGCGGCCACGGCGGGGAGTTGGCGGCGCAGCGAGCAGTGGATGAAGCCCTCCTCCGCGAGGGTCCGGCCGCGGGTGGAGATCTCGAAGGTGCCTGACGCGCGGGCCGCGTCCCACAGGGAACGTTCGGTCAGATGCAGGAGAGGTTCGGACATGCGGACCACGCTACGACCGCAGCCGGGCCGCCCGCACCTCCAGATAGCGGCGCTCGGGCAGGCTGAGGGTCTTGGCGGCCGCCGACGCGTAGGCGTTCCGCGCCGCGTCCGGGTCGCCAGCGCGCTCCAGCAGATGCCCCCTGACCGCGTCCAGCCGGTGCCCGCCGGCCGACTCGCCCTCCAGCCGGTCGAGTTCGGTGAGGGCGGCGCGCGGTCCGTGCACCATGGCCACCGCGACCGCGCGGTTGAGGCGTTCGACGGGGCCCGGGACCCGGCGGACGAGGTGGTCGTACAGGCCGAGGATCTCGGTCCAGTCCGTCGCCTCCGGCGTGGGTGCCTCGTCGTGGACCGCGGCGATCGCGGCCCGGAGCGCGTAGGGGCCGGCCGGCCCCAGTGCCAGCGCCCCGGTCACCAGCGCCACTCCCTCCTCGATCGCCTGCCTGTCCCAGCGCGTGCGGTCCTGTTCGTCGAGGGGGACGAGTTCTCCGTGCGGCCCGGTCCGCGCGGCACGCCGGGCGTCGGTGAGCAGCATCAGCGCGAGCAGGCCGGCCACCTCACCCTCCTCGGGCAGCAGTTGCCGGACGGTGCGGGTCAACCGGACTGCTTCCTGGGCGAGTTCGGCCCGCTGGAGCGCCGTGCCCGAGGTCGCCGTGTAGCCCTCGTTGAAGATCAGGTAGAGGGTGTGCAGGACGGCGGGGAGCCGTTCCTCCCAGTGGTCGGGGCGACCGAGACCGACGTCTCGCACCCGTTGCTTGGCCCGGCTGATCCGCTGGGCCATGGTCGCCTCGGGCACCAGGTACGCCCGCGCGATCTCCGCCGTGGTCAGACCGCCGACCGCGCGCAGGGTGAGGGCGATCTGCGCGGCCGGGGACAGGGCGGGTTGGCAGCACAGGAACAGGAGGGAGAGGGTGTCGTCCAGTGACGGGGCGCGGTCCACGCCCGGCGGCGGGGCCGTGAAGGCGTCCCGCGGGGTAAGCGCCGCGGCCTTCTCCTCACGCAGCCGCCGTGCCTCCTCGGCGCGCAGGGCGTCGACGAGCCGCCGCGAGGCGACCTTGATCAGCCATCCGCGCGGGTTGTCGGGCACGCCTTTCGCGGGCCACTGCCCGGCTGCCGCGAGCAGCGCCTCCTGGGCGGCGTCCTCGGCCGCGTCGAAGTGCCCGTAGCGGCGGACGAGTGCGCCGAGGACCTGCGGCGCGTGGCGGCGCAGCAGATCCTCGAC
This sequence comes from Streptomyces sp. NPDC005281, assembly GCF_040607495.1. Taxonomy (NCBI): domain Bacteria; kingdom Bacillati; phylum Actinomycetota; class Actinomycetes; order Kitasatosporales; family Streptomycetaceae; genus Streptomyces; species Streptomyces sp. NPDC005281. The sequence continues at coordinate 130,230 of NZ_JBEXGX010000012.1, forward strand.
GTCGGTCGTGTCCCTCATCCCGCTCAGATGTCCCCGGCACCGTCCTGGATGGGCCGGATGACCACCGGGCGTCCGGTGCCGCCCGCGGGGCCCGGGCAGTGGGTGACCCGCTCGGCGATCTCGGTGACCCGCTCCAGGCTCGCGCAATCGACCACCCAGTAGCCGGCCATCAGCTCCTTGGTCTCGCTGTACGGGCCGTCGGTGATCACGGCCTTGCCGTCGGGGCCCAGGGACACCTGACGGGCCCGCGCGGGATCGGTCAGCCCCTGGGCGTCGACGAGCTCGCCGGATTCGGAGAGGTCGTCGCCGATCGCGCCCATGTAGGCGTACATCGCCTGGAGTTCCTGCTCGCTCCAGGCCGGCGCGTGCTCGGAGGCGTTGCCCCGCATGCCCTCGTAGTCGGCCTGTGTGCCCTGCACCATCACCAGGTACTTCATGAGTCCGCTCCTTCGGCTTCCTCGGCTCGGACCGCCCGTGGTGGGCGGCTCTCACAGGGGACGTCGGAGCCGGCCGGCGTTTCTCTACACGTCTCCGCGTGCTCTTTTCCCGTCTTTCCCGGTGTCACGCGGCGTCGCGCGGCGGTGTCCGGTGCGGGTCAGGGTTTCTCCGCCGCGGCCTCCTCCGGCAGACCGTGCCCGTGCGCCTGTCCTCGTACGGGTCCGGGCTCGTCCGCGCAGGCGGCGCAGTCCGGGTTGTGGCAGGGTCCGGGACCCCATCGGGGTACCCAGGCGCCCAGGGTCTTGTACCGGTGCACGATCGTGGCGACCGGCTGCCCGCATTCGGGACATACATGCTCATCGGTGCCCATGTCTTCAGGGTAGGACGGCGGACCGGCCGCTTCCTGTCGTATGTCCGTGACCGGCCGGGACCTGGGCCCGCCACCTGGGTCCCGGACCGGCCGGGCCCGGGCCTGCGCCTGCGCCTGCCACTGCCACTGCCACTGCCACTGCCACTGTGCCTGCGACTACCCGTGCGCCTGCCCCTGCGACTACCCCTGTGCCCGCATCCGCGCCTGCCCGGCCGGACGCGGCTCGCGCCACATCGGCCACATCCGCGGCCCGTCCGGCAGATCGAGGGGGCTGCCCGTGAGCGCGAAGCCGAGCCGTTCGTACAGTGCGCGGCTGCGGGCGTTGCTCGCCTCCAGATAGGCAGCCAGCCCCTCGCGGTCGCAGCGGTCGAGGACCGACTCGATCAGCGCGCCGCCGAGCCCCTCGCCCTGGCGCTCCGGCGCCACCCCGATCATCCACAGGTACGCGTGGGCCCGCCCCTCAGGATGGATGCCGGCCGTCAGCCGACCTATCAGCTCGATCCGTTCGTTGTCCGGGTCGACGGCCGCGCGCAACAGGGCGGGACCGTCCTCGTCCGCCGCATCGCCCTCGGCGTCGTCCTCACCCCCGCCGTCGTGGTTCCCGGCCGCGGGAACGGACAGCCACAGGGCGCAGGCCGAGCCGTCCTCGGCGAGATCGATACGCCCTTCGGCGAGCACGACATCGGTGAAGGCCGCCATCAGCCCGGGGTGCTTCGCGCGGCGGTGCGCCCGGTCGGGGAAGACCCAGTTGCTCACCGGATCGTCCTGGAAGGCCTCGTCCAGCAGCCGCACGACCAGCTCCCGGTCCGCCTCGCCCGCCACCCGGATCGCCACACCCATGACCAGTCCCGCCCTTCGCCCCAACCCGCCTCGACCGTACGGCGGTTGAGCCTATTACGGCGTGGTGCCGGCTCACGCCCGCCGGGGGTACCGGAAGGCGGAGGGGGTGCGGGCCCCGCGCTCCGTGGGGACGCGCGGGGCCGCCTTCCGAAGCCGGACACCGTACGGCTGTCAGGTGCCATGCGGTGCCGGGGTTCCAGGGTCGCGGAGCTCAGTTGCTGCGCCGGGTGACGAACTCGGCCAGCGCGAGGAGCCCGCCCGCCGCCTCGGGGTCGGGGATCGCGCGGGACAGTTCGTGCATCGCCCGGGACATCCGGTCGGCCGCCTGGACCTGCGCCCAGTCACGCCCTCCCGCCCGCTCGACGGCCAGCACCGTGCGCTCCAGCTCCCCTTCCCGGTACGGCGCCGCGTACAGCTCGGCCAGCTCGGCGGCCGCCGGGGTGCCCGAGGTGAGCGCGGCCACCACGGGCAGCGACTTCTTGCGGGCGGCGAGGTCCGCCCCGGCCGCTTTGCCGGTACGGACGGGGTCCCCCCAGATCCCGATCACGTCGTCGATCAGCTGGAACGCGAGCCCCGCCTCCCGGCCGAACGCGTCCAGCGCCTCGACCTCCTCGGTGTCCGCCCCCGCGTACAGGCCGCCGATGGCACAGGCGCTGCCGAGCAGTGCTCCCGTCTTCGCCTCGGCCATGGCGAGGCACTCGTCGAGGGTGACCTCGTCCGGGCCGAGCTTCTCCATGGCGGTGTCCGTGTGCTGTCCGGCGCACAGTTCGACCACGCAGCCCGCGAGTCGCGCGGCGGCCGCCGGGGACGCGGGGTGCGGGTCCTCGGCCAGCATCCGCAGGGCCAGCGCGTGCAGGGCGTCCCCGGCGAGAATCGCGTCGGCGTCGCCGAACACGGTCCACGCGGTGGCCCGGTGTCTTCGGGTGGTGTCCCGGTCCATCAGGTCGTCGTGCAGCAGGCTGAAGTTGTGGATCAGCTCCACCGCCGCGGCCGCCCGTACGGCCGCCGTGCGCTGTCCGCCGAGCGCCCAGGCCGCGCTCAGCACGAGCGCGGGCCGGATGGCCTTGCCCGCGTTCCCGGCCCCGGGAGTGCCGTCCGCCTGCTCCCAGCCGAAGTGGTACAGCGCGATCCGGCGCATCGAGCCCGGCAGCGAGTCGACGGCCCGGCGCAGTTCGGGGTCGACCAACGCCCGTGCCCGTTCCAGGACGACCGAGGCCTCCTGCACGTCGGGCGGGCCCGGCGTGTCCCGTCCCTTCATGGGCCTCCCGCCGCTGCCGTGCCGGTCCGCGGTCCCCGCCGGGCGCCGTCCGCCGGGGATCGCGGCCGGTCCCTGCCGGGTCCGGGTCGTCACGTCCTCACCCGCCCGGTCGCGCCGCCCCGTCCGCCGGAGGTGGCACCGGGAAGGCCGCCGGGCGCGCGCCCCCGTCGTGGTCCCGCCTTCCGGGGCGGGACCACGACGGGCCGCGCTTCGCGGATCGTCACCGCCAGCGGCCGATCTCGACGTTCTCCAGGATGCCGAGGGCGTCCGGCACGAGGACCGCGGCCGAGTAGTACGCCGTCACCAGGTAGGAGATGATCGCCTGTTCGTTGATGCCCATGAAGCGCACCGACAGGCTCGGCTCGATCTCGTCCGGGATGCCCGCCTGCTGTAGGCCGACCACTCCCTGTTCGGCCTCGCCGGTACGCAGGGCGATGATCGAGGTCGTACGGGCGTCGCTGACCGGGATCTTGTTGCACGGGAAGAGCGGGATCCCGCGCCAGGTCGGGATGCGGTTGCCTGCCACCTCGATGCTCTCGGGGACGAGCCCGCGCTTGTTCAGTTCGCGGCCGAACGCGGAGATCGCGCGAGGGTGGGCGAGGAACAGCTTGGTGCCGCGGCGGCGGCTGAGCAGTTCGTCCAGGTCGTCCGGGCTCGGTACGCCGTCGTGCGGCTGGAGCCGCTGGTCGTACTCGCAGTTGTTGAGAAGGCCGAACTCGCGGTTGTTGATGAGTTCGTGCTCCTGGCGCTCCTTCAGCGCCTCCACGGTGAGCCGCAACTGCTGCTCGGTCTGGTTCATCGGCTGGTTGTAGAGGTCGGCCACACGGGTGTGCAGCCGCAGGACGGTCTGGGCGATGCTCAGTTCGTACTCGCGCGGGGACGCGTCGTAGTCCACGAAGGTGCCCGGGATGTCCTGCTCACCGGTGTGGCCGGCCGCGAGGTCGATCTCCTTCTCGCCGTACTTGTTGGTGCGCTGCGACGGAATCGCGCGCAGCTCCTGGAGATGTTCGTTCAGGGACTCCGAGCGCTCGGCGACCTGTTCGAGGTCCTGGCGGGGCAGGACGAGCACGGTGACCGCCGTCACCGCGCGGGCCGTGTACTCCCAGATGGCCTCCGGGTCGATGAGCGACTGTTCGCCGAAGTACGCGCCGTCGGCGAGGACTCCGAGCACCGCGTCGCCCCCGTAGGGGCCGGTGCCGATCTTCTCGACCTTGCCGTGCGCCAGCAGGAACACCTCCTCGGCCCGGCTGCCGAACGAGGCGAGCACCTCGCCCGGGGCGAACTCCCGCTGCTGGCACCGCCGGGCGAGTTCGCCCAGCACGTCGTGATCCTCGTACGACCGCAGCACGGACAGTTCTCCGAGCTCCGCGGGGATGACCTCGACGCGGTCGCCCGTCTTGACGAACGTCACCCGGCCGTCGCCCACGGAGTAGCTGAGCCGCCGGTTCACGCGGTACGTGCCACCCTGCACGTTCACCCACGGAAGCATGCGCAGCAGCCAGCGCGAGCTGATCTCCTGCATCTGTGGCGCGGACTTGGTGGTGGTGGCCAGGTTCCGCGCGGCGGATGTGCCGAGACTCTGCTGCGGACGGTTCTGCTCCGCGCGGACCTCTTCGCCTACCGACATGAAAATTGCCCTCCCGGTCGTGCACTGATCTTCGTGGCCAAGCCTTTCATCACGGAGTGTGCTGATGCCATTACACGAATGAGGGGGAATGGATCACTCCGGACCTGGGCATGGAGGGGCGATTCCGTTCCCGCCGGGCTGACCGGATCGGCTCGCACGCCGTACGAACGGGTGGGCCCGGCGGGCCGGCCGCCGATAGAAGCTGCGGTACGAGACGGCCACGGCAGGGTGGCCGGCGTACAGCGCGAAGGAGTCGGCCATGGCATCGCCCATGTCCGCGGGCAGTTTCCTGGACCGGATCAGGGACGAAGGCGTCCATGTCGTCGAGGTCGGCGACTGGGAGCATCACAACCGCAATCACAAGGGCCCGTGGGGGCCGGTGCACGGGGTGATGATCCACCACACGGTGACCTCGGGCAGCACGCTCACGGTCGGACTGTGCCGCGAGGGCCGCGAGGACCTGCCGGGACCGCTGTGCCACGGGGTCATCACCAAGGACGGCGTCGTCCATCTGGTCGGCTACGGCCGGGCCAACCACGCGGGCCTCGGCGACGACGACGTGCTGCGCGCGGTGATCGCCGAGAAGGCGCTGCCGCACGACAACGAGGCGAACACCGACGGCAACCGCCACTTCTACGGCTTCGAGTGCGAGAACCTCGGCGACGGCAAGGACCCGTGGCCCGAGGTCCAGCTGGACGCCATCGGCAAGGTCTCCGCCGCCATCTGCCGGTTCCACGGCTGGACGGAGCGCTCGGTCATCGGCCACCTGGAGTGGCAGCCGGGAAAGGTGGACCCGAGGGGCTTCACGATGAACGCCCTGCGGGCGCGCGTCCGCGAGCTGCTGAAGTGAAGCTGCCGAAGTGAGCTGAGCCGCGGAGGTCCGGCGCGGACGGCCGGCCTCGCGGGCCCCCGCGTCCGGCCGTCCCCGGACAGATGTCCGACAATGGGGCCGTGACCAGCCCCGACACCCCGGACGGCACCGCCCCCGACGACACCCCGGCCCGCGCCGCGACGGCCGGCCCCTCGGACCCGCGCACCTCTGCCGGCGCGCCGGGAGCCGTGGGCCGGGGCACCACGGCCGGTCCCTCGGAGCCGCGCGTCCCCGGCCCGCCGCCACGGCTGCCGTCCCCCTTGCGCGAGGTCGTGGACAGCCGGTTCGAGCGGTGCGGGGTCAGGCTCGTGCTGAAGCGGGACGATCTGATCCACCCGGACCTGATCGGCAACAAGTGGCGCAAGCTGACGCCGAACCTCGAAGCGGCGGCGGGCCGCACACTGGTCACCTTCGGCGGGGCCTATTCGAACCATCTGCGCGCCACCGCCGCCGCGGGCCGGCTGACGGGTCTGGCCACCCTGGGCGTGGTCCGCGGCCAGGAACTGGCCGACCGCCCCCTCAATCCCTCGCTGGCCCGCTGCGCCGCCGACGGCATGCGTCTTCACTTCGTCGACAGATCGACCTACCGGCACAAGTCGGAACCCCGGACGCTGGCGGGGATCCTGCGCGCCACGGGCACCGAGGACGCGTACGTGGTGCCCGAGGGCGGCAGCAACGCCCCGGCCGTACGCGGCTGCCGGGCGCTCGGTGAGGAACTGCGGGACGCGGACGGCGTCGACGTGGCCGCCCTCGCCTGCGGCACCGGCGGCACCCTCGCCGGGACGGCCGCGGGCCTCGGTCCGGATCAACGCGCCCTGGGCTTCCCTGTCCTGCGCGGCGGCTTCCTCGACGCCGACACGACGGCCCTCCAGACGGCCGCGTTCGGCGCCCGGCGCGGGAACTGGTCCCTCGACGACCGCTTCCACTTCGGCGGCTACGCCCGCACCGCCCCCGAACTCGACGCCTTCGCCGAGGACTTCGAGCAGCGGCACGGGCTGCCCGTCGAACGTCTCTATGTCGCCAAGATGCTCTACGGACTTGTCGCTCTCGCCGGGGAAGGGGCGTTCCCGCGCGGTACGACGGTGGCGGCGGTGATCACCGGAGCGCCGTTCCCGGCCGAGGGGAACGGGCGCTGACCGCTCAGGCCGCCTCCCGGTAGGCGGCCGCCTCCTCCAGGTCCAGCCGGCGCAGCAGCGTGCGCAGCATCTCGTCGTCGATGTAGCGGTGGTCGCGCAGCTTCACGAAGACGTCGCGCTCGGTGCCGATCATCTCGCGGGAGAGACGGCGGTAGGTGTCGTCCGCGGTCTCGCCGGTGACGGGGTTGACCGCGCCGAGCCGCTCCCAGACGGCGTTGCGGCGCCGTTCCATGACCGTGCGCAGCCGCTCGGCGAGCGGCGGGGGCAGGGCGTTGCGCTCGTCGGCGAGGAGTTCGTCGAGGCGCTCCTCGGCGGCGCGGGACGCCTGCGCCTGGGCGTTCGCCTCGGCGAGGGTCTCGGCCTGTGTGTCGCGTCCGGGCAGTTTCAGCAGCCGGATGAGCGGGGGCAGGGTCAGTCCCTGCACGACCAGGGTGCCGATGACGGTGGTGAAGGTCAGGAAGAGGATCAGGTTGCGGTCGGGGAAGGCTTCGCCGCCGTGCACGGTGAGCGGGATGGAGAAGGCGATGGCGAGGGAGACGACACCGCGCATGCCGGCCCAGCCGATGACGAACGGACCCTTCCAGGTGGGGTTGGCCTCGCGTTCACGGATGCGCGCCGACAGGAGGCGGGGCAGGAAGGTGGCGGGGTACACCCACACGAAGCGGGTCGCGACGACGACGAGGAAGAGGGCGACGGCGTACCAGGCGGCGCTCGTGCCCTCGTAGGCGCCGAGGCCCTTGAGGACGACCGGCAGCTGGAGTCCGATGAGCGCGAACACCGCGGACTCCAGGACGAACGCGACCATCTTCCACACCGCCTCCTCCTGGAGCCGGGTCGCGAAGTCCACCTCCCAGGAGCGGTGTCCGAGGTAGAGCGCGACGACGACCACCGCGAGCACGCCGGAGGCGTTCAGCTGCTCGGCGATCCCGTAGGCGACGAAGGGGATCAGCAGGGAGAGGGTGTTCTGGAGGAGTGCCTCGTTCATGTGCGTGCGCAGCCAGTGGATGGGGATCATCAGAACGAGCCCGACGACCACACCGCCGACCGCCGCGAGCAGGAACTCGCCGATGCCGCCGGCCCAGGTCGCGCCCTCGCCGACCGCCGCGGCGAGGGCCACCTTGTAGGCGGTGATCGCGGTCGCGTCGTTCACGAGGGACTCGCCCTGGAGGATCGTGGTGATCCGCGAGGGCAGTCCCACCCGGCGCGCGACGGCCGTCGCGGCCACCGCGTCCGGGGGCGCGACCACGGCGCCGAGGACGAGGGCCGCGGGCAGCGGCAGGCTCGGGACGAGCAGATAGGCGGCCCAGCCGACCATGAGGGTCGCGAAGAGGACGTACCCGACCGACAGCAGCGCGACGGGCCTCAACTGGGCCCTCAGGTCGAGGTAGGAGCTGTCGGTGGCCGCCGTGTACAGCAGCGGGGGCAGCACCAGCGGGAGCACGACGTCGGGGTCGAGTTCGTACGCGGGCACCCCGGGGACGTACGAGACCAGCAGGCTCACGGCGACGATCAGCAGGGGTGCCGGGACCGGGGTGCGGCGGGCGGCCCCGGCGACCGCCGCGCTCCCCGCGACCAGCAACAGCAGTGGCAGCACATCCATCGTCTTCCGCCCACCCTCTTTTTCCGCGCGGCAACCCGCACGCCCGACGTAACCTGGCAATCATGAAACAGTGCACGCACGCCGACGCGCTGCCGCAGCCCGAACCCGGCCCCGGGAGCGAGACCTGCCTGGAGTGCGAGGCCGCCGGTACCCACCCCGTGCAGCTCCGGCTGTGTCTGGAGTGCGGGCATCTCGCCTGTTGCGACTCCTCACCGCTGCGGCACGCCTCGGCGCACCACGACGACACCGGACATCCGATCATGCGCACGTTCGAGCATGGGGAGAACTGGCGTTGGTGTTTCGTGGACCACGTCCTCGTCTGAGCCGTGGATCACGTACGCGCGTGACTCCCGATCCGGACGGTTCGACCGTCTGACGTCTGGGTACGTCAACCCGGCGCGCGCTCTTCCTATTTGGGGCCGCAGACCTCTAGCCACTGTGCGTACTCATGGGCTTACTATGAGTGACAGCAAGGGGCGGGGTCCCCAGGACAGGAAAGTCGGGAGCGCGGTAGCGTCACCGCTGAACGACGTAGCGCGTTACCCCGGGGGGCGACCCTCGGCCCCCGAAAGAGCTCGAATGAGCTTGTACCACCATGGAGGTGAGGGTGTCCCAGATCGCAGGCGAGCCCGCGACGAAGGACTTCGTGGAAGTCCGGCTGCCGGCCGCGGGTGCCTACCTGTCGGTACTGCGCACGGCCACGGCCGGGCTGGCAGCCCGTTTGGACTTCACCCTCGACGAGATCGAGGACCTGCGCATCGCGGTGGACGAGGCCTGCGCGATCCTGCTTCAGCAGGCCGTCCCCGGTTCGGTGCTCAGCTGTGTCTTCCGGCTGATCGACGACTCATTGGAGGTCACGGTCTCGGCGCCGACCACCGACGGTCACGCTCCGTCACGTGACACTTTCGCGTGGACCGTCCTGTCGGCTCTCGCGGGCAAGGTCGACTCCACCGTCGCCGAGGACAAGACCGTTTCGATCAGCCTCTACAAACAACGCGGCGCGGGACCCGGGCCGGCGTGAGGAACGGGGACGGGCCGGTGCGGGAAGAAGAGCGCGGCACACGGGAGCCTCCCGCGGGGCGCGCCGACGGTCCGGGCGGGCCCCGGCACGCGGCGGACGGCGTCGACGGCATTCCCGAACAGGCCCGGCCGCATCCGGAGGTCGGCGTCTCCTCGGCGGCGGCGCAGCCGGGAGCCTTCCCCGTCCTGGGAGGTCCCCCCGGTTCGAGCGCGGCCGAGGACACGGGGGAAGAGCCTCGGGCTCGGGAAATGGTGACGGGCGGGACTATGAGCGAGCACGAGCGAAACGCGGAGCAGAGCGTGCAGGGCGCGCAGCACGAGCGAGAGCCCGAGCAGGGCGCGCAGGGTGTACAGGACGCCCAGGGTGTGCAGGGCGCGCAGGGTGTACAGGACGCCCAGCAGATCCAGCAGCACGGGCCGAGCGCCCAGCACATCCGGCACGACCCGCACGACCGCAGCGGGGCGCGGGCGATGTTCATCGAGCTGCGCAAGCTCCAGGACGGCAGCGCCGAGTACGCGGAGCTGCGCAACCAGCTGGTCCGCATGCATCTGCCGCTCGTCGAGCACCTGGCCCGCCGCTTCCGCAACCGCGGCGAGCCGCTGGACGACCTGACCCAGGTCGCGACGATCGGGCTGATCAAGTCGGTCGACCGGTTCGACCCGGAGCGCGGTGTCGAGTTCTCGACGTACGCGACGCCGACGGTGGTCGGCGAGATCAAGCGGCACTTCCGCGACAAGGGCTGGGCGGTGCGCGTGCCGCGCCGCCTCCAGGAGCTCCGGCTGGCGCTGACCACGGCGACCGCCGAGCTGTCGCAGCTGCACGGCCGCTCCCCGACCGTCCACGAGCTGGCCGAGAAGCTGGGCATCTCGGAGGAGGAGGTCCTGGAGGGCCTGGAGTCCGCGAACGCGTACTCCACGCTGTCCCTGGACGTCCCTGACACGGACGACGAGTCCCCGGCGGTGGCGGACACCCTGGGCGCCGAGGACGAGGCGCTGGAGGGCGTCGAGTACCGCGAGTCGCTCAAGCCGCTGCTGGAGGACCTGCCGCCGCGGGAGAAGCGGATCCTGCTTCTGCGCTTCTTCGGCAACATGACGCAGTCGCAGATCGCGCAGGAGGTCGGCATCTCGCAGATGCATGTCTCGCGGCTGCTGGCCCGCACCCTGGCGCAGCTGCGGGAGAAGCTCCTCGTGGAGGAGTGAGTCCCGGGGTGATCTCCCCCGGGGTGAGCCCGCCTACTTCTCGTCCTGTGCGTCGCCGCCGGGCCCTCGGATTCCGAGGGCCCGTGTCGTTTCCGGGTTCACCAGCAGGACGAAGGCCACCAGCGCGACCACCCCGAGGGCGATCCCGGCGGGGATCGCGACGCTGTCGGCCTGGAGCAGGGTGTAGGCGACGGGCAGTGCCAGGATCTGGGTGACGAGGGCAGGGCCCCGGCTCCAGGAGCGGCGCAGCAGCAGTCCGCGCGCGGCGAGCAGCGGCAGCAGTGCGAGCACGATCAGCGTGACGCCGCCGGTGACGGCCTGCTGCCGGCTGTCGGGATCGCCGGTGAGACCGAGGACGAGGACGCAGACGCCGCCCGCCACGAGGGCGGTCCCCTCCAGCGCGGCCAGCGCCGCCGCGGCGGTCAGCCGGCCGGGGCGGGGGTCGGGGCGGAGGGCATCGGGGGTGGGATTCTGCTCACGGCTCACCCCGGAAGAGTAGCCGCCGGCTTTGGACGCCCGAGTGCCCCGGGGCCGGGAACCGCACCGTCACGGACGTCGCGCCGATCCGATTCCGCACCCCGGCGCCACCTGCGAACTCTTACTTGATCCCTACCTCGGTCTGGGACGAGTACCACCCAGTAGGTACGCTGCATCGCATGCGTGCACTTCTCGTGGTCAATCCGGCGGCAACCACCACAAGCGCGCGCACGCGTGACGTGCTGATCCACGCACTGGCCAGTGAGATGAAACTGGAAGTGGTCACGACCGAGTACCGCGGGCACGCCCGGGACCTCGGCAGGCAGGCCGCCGACAGCGACGACATAGACCTGGTCGTGGCCCTCGGCGGGGACGGCACGGTCAACGAGGTCGTGAACGGTCTTCTGCACCGGGGCCCCGACCTCGGGCGTCTTCCGGGCCTCGCGGTGGTCCCCGGCGGCTCCACCAATGTCTTCGCCCGCGCCCTCGGCCTGCCGAACGACCCCGTGGAGGCGACCGGCGCCCTGCTGGACGCGCTGCGCGAGGAGCGCGAGCGCACGGTCGGCCTCGGTCTGGCCGCGGGTACTCCCGGCACCGAGGACGAGTCCGTCCCCTCCCGCTGGTTCACCTTCTGCGCCGGGCTCGGCTTCGACGCCGGAGTGGTGGGCCGCGTCGAACAGCAGCGCGAGCTCGGCCGGCGCTCCACGCATGCGCTGTATCTCCGCCAAGTGCTGCGTCAGTTTCTGGACGATCCTCACCGTCGGCGCGGAACGATCACCCTGGAGCGTCCCGGCACGGACCCGGTCACCGATCTGGTCCTGTCCATCATCTGCAACACCTCGCCGTGGACGTTTCTCGGCAATCGTCCGGTGTACGCGACGCCTAAGGCCTCGTTCGATACCGGACTCGACGTACTCGCGCTCAGCCGCATGTCGACGCCCTCTGCCGCCCGGTATGCCACTCAGTTGCTCACTTCGTCCCCCGAGCGCGGACCCCAGGGCAAGCATGCCGTCACTCTGCATGACCTGACCGACTTCACCTTGCATTCGAAGGTGCCGCTCCCCCTTCAGATGGACGGTGACCATCTGGGACTGCGTACGAGCGTGACGTTCACAGGCGTACGCCGTGCACTGCGTGTGATTGTGTGAGCGGAAGGGGCCAAACTCCTTTCACTCGAACGTTTAGACCACGGTCCACCCCATGGAAGTACGGCTGTGACTCAGCCGACACCGAGGAATCAAAAAAAACTTTCCGGAAGGGGTTGTATCCGCCGCTGAGGTTTGCGAGTCTCTACGTGGCGCTCGGGACGGCCCGCAACATCGGCCCCATTGAGCACCGGAACCCCTCCTCACTTCAAGGACCACACCAGTCCGTCTGGTTGTCGGCCCTTCACTTGTTGAGGGATTCGTGAAAGCGTTCACATTCACAAGCAACGTGCATGTAATACCAAGGAGAGGTAGCAGCCATGGACTGGCGTCACAACGCCGTTTGCCGCGAGGAAGACCCCGAGCTCTTCTTCCCCATCGGCAACACCGGTCCTGCGCTGCTGCAGATCGAGGAAGCCAAGGCCGTCTGCCGCCGCTGCCCCGTCATGGAGCAGTGCTTGCAGTGGGCGCTCGAGTCCGGCCAGGACTCCGGCGTCTGGGGTGGCCTCAGCGAGGACGAGCGCCGCGCAATGAAGCGCCGTGCCGCCCGCAACCGAGCTCGTCAGGCCACCGCCTGACGTTCCACCCCGCACGAGCCTGAGCTTGGCGGCGCGTACAGCGAGTACGCAACTCCCGCCCCCGAGCCGCAGCGCGCAGTACCCCGATGCGCTTGATGCAACGAGCTTTCAGCCCCGGACCACTTGGTGGTCCGGGGCTCATTGCTGTTCACGTCCGGGACCGGTCACGATGAGTGACGAGTCCCGGTGAGCCCCGACTGCCGCCCCTCACCGGTCACTTGTGCGACCCGTACGCCTTTCGGGGGAGGCGGGTCCGTCACTTGGGCACGACCACCGGGATGTCCAGGAGCACCTGGGTGCCGCGCTCCGGGGCGGGCACCATGTCGAAGCTGCCGCCCAACTCGCCCTCGACCAGCGTCCGTACGATCTGGAGGCCGAGGTTGCCCGAGCGGTGCGGGTCGAAGCCCTCGGGCAGTCCGACCCCGTCGTCCTGGACGGTGACCAGCAGCCGGGCGTCCTTGGAGGTGCCGCCGCGCACCGCGGAGACCTCGACGGTTCCCCGGTCGCCCTCGCGGAAGCCGTGCTCCAGCGCGTTCTGGAGGACTTCGGTGAGCACCATGGAGAGCGGGGTCGCGACCTCGGCGTCCAGGATGCCGAAGCGCCCGGTGCGCCGGCCGATGACCTTGCCGGGCGAGATCTCGGCGACCATGGCGAGCACCCGGTCGGCGATCTCGTCGAACTCCACCCGCTCGTCCAGGTTCTGGGAGAGCGTCTCGTGCACGATCGCGATCGAGCCGACCCGGCGCACGGCCTCCTCCAGTGCCTCACGGCCCCGGTCCGAGTCGATGCGGCGGGCCTGGAGCCGCAACAGGGCGGCCACCGTCTGGAGGTTGTTCTTCACCCGGTGGTGGATCTCCCGGATGGTGGCGTCCTTGGTGATCAATTCGCGCTCGCGACGGCGCAGTTCGGTGACATCGCGGAGCAGGACGAGGGAGCCGACGCGGGTGCCCTTGGGCTTGAGCGGGATCGCCCGCAGCTGGATCACCCCGTCGGCGCTCTCGATCTCGAACTCGCGGGGCGCCCAGCCGCTCGCGACCTTCGCCAGCGCCTCGTCCACCGGGCCCCGGGACGGGGCGAGTTCGGCGGTCGTGGTGCCGAGGTTGTGGCCCACCAGGTCGGAGGCCAGACCGATGCGGTGGTACGCGGAGAGCGCGTTCGGTGAGGCGTACTGGACGATCCCGTCGGCGTCGAGGCGGATCAGCCCGTCGCCGACCCGGGGCGAGGCGTCCATGTCGACCTGCTGGTCGGGGAACGGGAAGGTGCCCGCCGCGATCATCTGCGCGAGGTCGGAGGCGCTCTGCAGATACGTCAGTTCGAGGCGGCTCGGCGTGCGCACGGTGAGCAGGTTGGTGTTGCGCGCGATGACACCGAGGACGCGCCCCTCCCGTCGTACGGGAATGGACTCGACGCGGACCGGCACCTCCTCGCGCCACTCGGGGTCGCCCTCGCGCACGATCCGGCCCTCGTCGAGGGCCGCGTCCAGCAGGGGGCGGCGGCCGCGCGGGACGAGATGGCCGACCATGTCGTCCTGGTACGAGGTGGGCCCGGTGTTGGGGCGCATCTGGGCGACCGAGACGTAGCGGGTGCCGTCGCGGGTGGGGACCCACAGCACGAGGTCGGCGAAGGAGAGGTCGGAGAGCAGCTGCCACTCCGAGACCAGCAGATGCAGCCACTCGAGGTCGGAGTCGTCGAGGGCTGTGTGCTGGCGTACGAGGTCGTTCATGGAGGGCACGTGTGCGAGCGTACCCGGCGGATCCGACAGGTCCCGAAATCGGCCACGCGCCCGGGGCTCCGGAGGCCCCGGAAACACCCGCGGGCCGCGGCGCCTGAGAGGGACCCTCAGCCCTCCCGGCACCGCAGCCCGGAGCAACAACGGCCGTGGGGTGTGCGGTCCCGGTCGGCCGAAGAGAGGAGCCGGTGCAGTCAGGGCAGAGAGCGCCGGTTCCTCGGTCCGTCTTCCTGTGCGGGGAAGACGGAGGTTTGTTCAGTTTCTCAGAGCATTGTGGACTAGACCATGGTTCCGCGTCCATGCGTCCGCGGCCGCGTTCACGTACGCGGCCCGGGTGTTGCGGTCATGCTCCCCGCCGTCCACACATCCAACACCAGGAGCGCCCGTCAGACTATCCCGCCTCGGCTCTCGAACGGGAGGAACACGGGACGGGGGTGCCGGACGACCGGAGCGGGCGGTTCGGGCCAGGGTCCGGCGATCGACGCGACGACGCGCCCGGCGGCAGGCGGCAGGCGGCAGGCGGCAGGCGGCAGGCGGCAGGCGGCAGGCGGCAGGCGACGAGAGGGTGACCCTCTGCTAGATTGGTCTATACCACATGTGTCCCCCTTCGGATTCGGTTGCGTTCCTGAGTCCCCTCTCCAGATCGGCAGGCCCAGCGTGGAAGTTGTCATCGTCCCGGACGCCAAGGCGGGCGGCGAGCTGATCGCCGAGGCCATGGCGCAGCTGCTCGTGGGCAAGCCCGGCGCGCTCCTCGGCGTGGCCACCGGCTCGACACCGCTGCCCATCTACGCGGCGCTGGCGGCCCGGGTGCGTTCCGGTGCCGTGGACGCCTCGGGCGCGCGCATCGCACAGCTCGACGAGTACGTGGGGCTGCCGGCCGAGCACCCCGAGTCATACCGCTCCGTGCTGCGGCGCGAGGTGCTGGAACCGCTGGGCATCGGCATGGACGCGTTCATGGGGCCCGACGGCACGGCGGCGGACGTCCAGGCCGCCTGCGAGGCCTACGACAGGGCGCTGGCGGCGGCCGGCGGGGTCGACCTCCAGCTGCTGGGGATCGGGACGGACGGGCACATCGGGTTCAACGAACCGTGCTCCTCGCTCGCCTCGCGGACCCGGATCAAGACGCTGACCGAGCAGACCCGGGTGGACAACGCGCGGTTCTTCGACGGTGACATCGGGCAGGTGCCGCACCACGTCATCACCCAGGGCATCGGCACGATCCTGGAGGCACGGCACCTGGTGCTGCTCGCGACCGGCGAGGGCAAGGCGGACGCCGTGGCGGCGACGGTCGAGGGGCCGGTCGCGGCGGTCTGCCCGGCGTCGGCGCTGCAACTGCACCCGCACGCGACGGTGGTCGTCGACGACGCCGCCGCGTCCAAGCTGAAGCTCGCGGACTACTTCCGCCAGACGTTCGCCGCCAAGCCGGAGTGGCAGGGCATCTAGGACCGGGTCCGGGCCCGGCGCCGCCGACCCGCGGACACACGCCGGTGCCGGGCACTCCCGAGGGAGTGCCCGGCACCGGTGCGTGGTGGCCCGGGACCGGGCCCGGTCCGCTACGAGCCCGCGATGACCTCCGCCGCCGCCCGGCCGCACACCCGTGCCGCGCCGTGGGTGGCGATGTGCAGGGCGCCGCGGGGCGCCGACCGGGGGACGCCCATCTCGACCACGACCGTGTCGGGGCGGGAGGCGAGCAGGGTGTCGAGGGCGGCCGCCATCCAGGGGTGACGGTGTTCGTCGCGGACCACCGCGACGAGGGGCCGCCCGGCGGCCGCCGCGAGGGCCGAGGCACCCGCGTCCTCGCCGGTGAAGCTGCCGGTCTCGGTACCGGGAAGCAGCCGGGCCAGCTCCGCCGCCACGCCCCAGGGGGTCTCGTCACCGACGGCGATGTTCGCGACCGGGGTGAGCGCGGCGACGTACGGGGCCTCGGTGAGCGGGGCGTGGGACGCCGAGCGGGTCACGGTCAGCGCGCGCCGGGCGGCGACCAGGCCCACATCGGTGGCACCGTCCGTACCGCCCGCACCACCGGCGACACCCGTACCGTCCGTACCGCTCACGCCACTCGTACCGCTCGCACCGCCCGTACCGTCCGAGCTGTTCGAACCGTTCGAGCTGTTCAAGCCATTCGTGTGAGAGACGGCCACCGGACCCGAGGCGGCCGGGGAGGCCTTCCTGGCCGAGGCGGCCGCGGCCGTCCACCCGGCCAGCGCCCGGACCCGGTTCGCCGCGTCCGCGAGGCGCTCCTCGGAGAGCTCGCCGGCCCGCACGGCGGCGACCAGGGCGTCGCGCAGACGGCGCACGGTCTCGTCGTCCGCCAGTCCGCCGCCGACGCAGATGGCGTCGGCGCCGGCCGCGATGGCCAGCACGCTGCCCCGCTCGATGCCGTACGTCGCCGCGATGGCCTGCATCTCCATGCCGTCGGTGACGATGAGGCCGTCGTAGCCGAGTTCCTCGCGCAGCAGGCCCGTGAGGATGCGGCGGGAGAGGGTGGCCGGGCGGTCCGGGTCCAGGGCCGGGACGAGGATGTGCGCGCTCATCACGGCGCGGCTGCCCGCGGCGATGGCGGCCCGGAAGGGGACCAGCTCGCGGGACTGGAGGACCGACAGGTCCGCGTCGATGCGCGGCAGGGCGTGGTGGGAGTCCACCGCGGTGTCCCCGTGGCCCGGGAAGTGCTTGGTGCAGGCGGCGACGCCGGCGGTCTGGAGGCCGGTGACGTAGGCGGCCGTGTGCCGCGCCACCAGGCCGGTGTCGGCGCCGAAGGACCGCACGCCGATGACCGGGTTGGCGGGGTTGGAGTTCACGTCGGCGGACGGCGCCCAGTTGAGGTTCACCCCGCACGCGGCCAGTCTGCGGCCGAGTTCGAGGGCGACCTGCTCGGTGAGCGTCACGTCGTCGACGGCGCCCAGCGCGTGGTTGCCGGGGAAGGACGAACCGGTGCGCACCTCCAGACGGGTGACGTCACCGCCCTCCTCGTCGATGGCGACGAGTACGTCGTCACGTTCGGCGCGCAACTGGGCGGTCAGGGCGGTCAGTTGCTCGGGCGAGGCGATATTGCGGCCGAACAGGCCGACGGAGGCGAGGCCCTCACCGAGTCGGCGCAGCAGCCAGTCAGGAGCCGTGGTCCCGGTGAAACCGGGCTGGAGCACGGTGAGGGCGTCGCGCGTCAGACCGTCCTTGGAGTTGGACGCGGCGGTACCGCTGGCGAATGTCGTCATCGGGTGGCGTTATCCCTTCACGGCGCCCGCGGTCAGACCCGCGGCCATCTTGCGCTGGACGATGAGGAACAGGACGACGATCGGCACGGCCATCATGGTGGCTCCGGCCATCATCGGGGCGTACTCGGTGCCGTGCTTGGTGGTGAAGTTGCCGAGCCAGACCGTGGCGGTCTGGTTCTGCTGGCTCAGCAGCATGAGGGCGTAGAGGTACTCGTTCCAGGCCTGGATGAAGGCGTAGACGGACGTCGCGACCATGCCGGGGGCCAGCAGCGGGAAGACCACGCGGATGAAGGCGCCGGTGCGGCTGCATCCGTCGACCATGGCCGCCTCCTCCAGCTCCTTCGGGATGTTGACGATGAAGCCGCGCAGCGTCCACACCGTGAAGGGGAGGATGAAGGTCAGATACGTGAGGATCAGACCGGAGAGCTTGTCGTACTGATGAAGGTCGTTCAGCAGCAGGAAGACCGGGATGATCATGGCGACCAGCGGGACCATCTGGACCGCGAGGATGGCGACGATCACGACCTTGCGGCCGCGGAAGGCGAAGCGGGAGATGGCCAGGGCGGCCAGCATCCCGACCACGATGCCGATCACGACCACCGAGAGCGACACGATCAGACTGCGGCCCACCGGGCCCCAGAAGTCGGCGATGGCCAGCGCGCGGCGGAAGTTGTCGAGCGTGAAGCCGGTGGGGAGCAGGCTCGGATCCGAGTCGATGGCGTCCTTGGCCGGCTTGATCGCCGTGTTGAGCATCCAGTAGACGGGGAAGCCCGCGGTGAGGAAGACGAGCAGGCCGAGCAGGTTCCAGCCGAGCTTGGACTTGCGGGGCCCGGAGGACTTCCGCCCCTTGGCGGACGTACGCCCGGAGGTGGCGAGGGAACTCATTCGACCTCTCCGATCTGGAGCATCTGACGCATGTACACGGCGACCACGCCCAGGAGCAGCAGCACCGTCAGCACGGCGATCGCCGACCCCTGCGCGTAGTCGTTGACGACGAAGGCCCGGTCGTACGAGTAGGTCGTGAGCAGCTGGAACTCCGCCTCCGGGTGGCCGCCCCGCATGACGAAGACCTGCGGGAAGACGCCCATGTCCCAGATGACGGAGAGCGTCGTCAGCATGACGATGATCGGCTTGAGGATCGGCAGCGTGACATGGCGGAAGACACCCCAGGAACCCGCGCCGTCGAGCCGTGCGGCCTCCTCCAGCTCGGCGGGGACCTGGGTGAGTCCCGCGCTGAGCGTGATGACCACGAAGGGCACCGCACCCCAGACGACCAGGAGCATGATCACGCTCAGGCCCTGCGTTCCGCTGGCGAACCAGTTGTGGCCGATCATGTCGACGCCCGGAACCTTGCTGAGCAGCGCGTTGAAGACGCCGTAGTCGGAGTCGAAGAGCCACTTGAAGACGGTGGTGGCCACGATGATGGGCATGCCCCAGCTGGCCACGAGCACGATGTTGATGAGCGTCTTCACCCAGCCGGAGACCCGCTGGAGGAGCAGCGCGATCAGCATGCCGGCGACCATCGTGAAGACGACGGCCCCGCCGGCGAAGAGGATGGTCCGGACGACCACCGCCCAGAACTCGCTGTCCGAGAGCACGCCCTTGAAGTTGGCGAGGCCGACCGACTCGGCCGGCTGGAAGCCCCAGAGCTGGGACTGGCCGAACTTCTGGAAGGAGAGCGTGACCAGGCGCACCAGCGGATAGCCGAGGACCAGCGCGAGGATCAGCAGGCAGGGCGCGAGCAGGGCCCATGGGGCCGCCGCCGCACCCGTGGTCCGCCTGGCGCGTGGCGCTTTCGCGACGGCCGTCGGCGGCGGCGCCTGCCGCGGTGGCGGCACCTTGGCAGGGGTGGTCGTGTCTGCGGCACTCATCGCGCGCTCCTCAGCGGTCCCTCAGGTCGTACGAAAGCGAAGGCCCGTACGGCCGGGCGCCGGGGCGAGCCCCTGGGCCGGCCGTACGGGAGGCAGGGCCCCGCCCCTCCATGAAGGAGGACCGACGGGGCCCTGCTCTCAGGTCACTTGGTGTTGATGACCTTGTCGATCGCGGCGTCCGCTTCCTTCGCGGCGTCCGCGACCGACTTCTTGCCGGTGCCGATGTTCTGCAGCATGGTCTGCAGGACCTGGGCCTTCTCGACCTGGCCCCAGCCCGGCGCCATCGGGACGAACCAGCTGGACTCGGCCGCGGTCGCCGGAACGGCCGTCTTCGGGTCGCTCTGGAGGCCGACCAGGTCGGTCTTGTTGTTGGGCAGGTTGCCCTTGCCCATCAGGACCTTCTGGCCCTTGGCGCCGGTGAACGCGTTGATCCACTCGGCGGCGACGGCCTGCGCCTTCGACTTCACCGGGACGGCGAGGTCGGAGCCGCCCAG
Organism: Streptomyces sp. NPDC005281; assembly: GCF_040607495.1. NCBI lineage: Bacteria > Bacillati > Actinomycetota > Actinomycetes > Kitasatosporales > Streptomycetaceae > Streptomyces > Streptomyces sp. NPDC005281. The sequence goes on from NZ_JBEXGX010000012.1 coordinate 150,096, forward strand.
GAAGACCGGGATGTTCTTGCCGGACGGGCCGGGCATCACGAAGTTCTCGAGGTTGCCCTTGAGCTTGCCGGTCTTGTCGCTCTTCGGGTCCTCGGCGGTCGCACCCTCCCAGGCGGCGCCGAAGATCATGCCGGACTTGCCCTGGCCGTAGACGATGTAACGGTCGGACTCGTCCTTGGTCTTGTCGCCGTGCATGTACTTGCCGACGATGTTCTTGAACTCGGTGAGGCCCTTGACCGACTCGGGCGAGGAGAGGTTGGCCTTCCAGGTGCCGCCCTCCTCCTTCGCGATGGAGCCGCCGGCGTCGTAGACGAAGGACATGGCCGCGTACCAGTCACGGGTGGGCTGGTACCAGGCGCTGAACTTGGATCCCTCCTTCTTCTGGATCTTGTCCAGGTCGGAGGTGAGTTCCGCGTACGTCTTCGGGGTGCTCTTCACGCCGGCCGAGGCGGCGATGTCCTTGCGCCAGTTGCCCACGCGGCCACCGGCGTAGTACGGCACGCCGTAGGTCTTGCCGTCGTAGGTCACGGACTCCTTGAGTCCGTCGAGCCAGGCGGCCGAGTTGTCGAACTTCGACGCGTCGAGGGGGGCGAAGGCACCCTTGACCATGTAGCCGAGCATCTCAGTGTTGCCCATCTCGACCACGTCCGGCGCCTTGTCGGTGGCGAGGACCGCGTCGAGCTTGGTGTTCTTGTCCGGCCAGCCGTAGTACTCGTGCTTGATCTTGATGCCGGGGTGCTTCGCCTCGATCGCCGTGTCGGCCTGCTTGACCAGCTCGGGCCAGTTGTTCTGCGCGTCGACCGTGAGCCAGACCGTCAGCTCCTTGGCGTCCGCGCCCTTGTCCGACCCCCCGGACTTGTTGTCGTTGCCGCACGCCGCGACGGAGAACATCATGCCCGCGATACCGATCGCGGCTATCAGCTTGCGCTTCACGCCACCCTCCTCAGGGATGCCACAAACCCCCCTGCTCCCCGCGGTGACAAACGCCGTGTACCGCCCGTGGGGCCGGGACTGGACCAATGGTGTAGACCAGTACCGGGAGCTTGGCCTAGACCTAGGGGGGTGTCAAGGGTGTGTAAGCCCGTCCAGTCGGCCGTTATGGGACCTACATATGCAAGAACCTTTAAGTAGCCAAGCGGCACAAATTACGGTCGAGTTCACGGCCTGCGGGGGAACCACCCCGGCACCGTCCGCACCGGCTCGGGTGTCACCGTCTGCGCGCGATGGACTAGACCAACAGGTACGACGACGGTATATAGGGGGGATCACGGAGCGTGCGGGGAACACGCGCACAAAAAGCCGTGCCACGATGTGAGCCGTGGCCGACGACATGGCGGCCGCTGCGGCATCCGGAGCCGGGAAGGCAGAGCATGAGCACCGACGTCAGCAGTGCGGAGAACGAGGGTGGGGCGCCCATCCGTACCGCGCGCGTGCCCAAGTACTACCGCCTCAAGAAGCACCTCCTCGACATGACGGAGACGCTGCCGCCCGGTACGCCGGTGCCGCCGGAGCGGACCCTCGCCGCCGAGTTCGACACCTCACGCACCACGGTGCGGCAGGCCCTTCAGGAGCTGGTCGTCGAGGGCCGCCTCGAACGCATCCAGGGCAAGGGCACCTTCGTCGCCAAGCCGAAGGTCTCCCAGGCGCTCCAACTGACCTCGTACACCGAGGACATGCGCGCCCAGGGCCTCGAACCCACCTCGCAGCTGCTGGACATCGGCTACATCACCGCGGACGACGCCCTCGCCGGCCTGCTCGACATCTCCACCGGCGGCCGGGTGCTGCGCATCGAGCGGCTGCGTCTCGCGAGCGGCGAGCCGATGGCCATCGAGACGACCCATCTCTCCGCCAAGCGTTTTCCCGCGCTGCGCAGGTCGCTGGCCAAGTACACCTCCCTCTACACCGCGCTCGCCGAGGTGTACGACGTCCACCTCGCCGAGGCCGAGGAGACCATCGAGACCTCGCTGGCCACCCCGCGGGAGGCCGGACTGCTCGGCACCGACGTGGGCCTGCCGATGCTGATGCTCTCCCGGCACTCGCTGGACCGGCAGGGCGAGCCGGTGGAATGGGTGCGGTCGGTGTACCGGGGCGACCGGTACAAGTTCGTCGCCCGCCTCAAGCGCCCGCAGGACTGAGCCGTTCGGAGCAGCGCGCGCGAACGGGGATCACTCCCGTACCCGCGCGCGCCGCGCCCGAGCAGCCGGCCGGATCCGGACGGACCGTCAGGCGCCGTACCCGCTGCGGGGGTTCCGCCCCCGCCGGGGCGTGCGGCGCGGCGTCACGAACCCTCCACACGAGCCGCCCGAGCAGGGGTTCCCCAAAGCGGAACCATCCCCTAGATTGCCTGCGCGTTACCCAGGTGATCGATGAGGGGACGGAGACGACCTGTGTCAGACCTGCCCGAAGTGAAACCACCGGTGGTGACACCGGTACGTGTGGTGATCGGCCTGTGCCTGCTCGCGCCCTTCGTGGCGCTGCTGTGGGTCGGCTCCTACACGAAGACCGACCCGGCGTTCATCGGTATCCCGTTCTTCTACTGGTACCAAATACTGTGGGTACCCCTGTCCACGCTGCTGACCGTGACCGCGCACCAGCTGTGGCGGCGTGACCAGCGGGCCCGCACCCTCACGAAGGAGGGTGTGGACGCATGAAGGACGGTGTGAACGGCGTCGCTCTCGGCGTCTTCATCTTCTTCTTCCTGGCCGTCACGGTCCTGGGCTTCCTGGCCGCCCGCTGGCGCCGGGCCGCCGACGAACACAGCCTCGACGAATGGGGCCTGGGCGGACGGTCCTTCGGCACCTGGGTCACGTGGTTCCTGCTCGGCGGCGACCTCTACACGGCGTACACCTTCGTCGCCGTACCCGCGCTGATCTACGCGGCGGGCGCGGCCGGCTTCTTCGCCGTGCCGTACACGATCCTGGTCTATCCGCTGATCTTCACCTTCCTGCCCCGCCTGTGGTCGGTCTCCCACCGGCACGGCTATGTGACGACCTCGGACTTCGTGCGCGGCCGCTTCGGCTCCAAGGGCCTGTCGCTCGCCGTGGCCGTCACCGGCATCCTCGCGACCATGCCCTACATCGCGCTCCAGCTCGTCGGCATCCAGGCAGTCCTGGACGTGATGGGCGTGGGCGGCAGCGCGTCCTCCAACTGGTTCGTCAAGGACCTGCCGCTCCTCATCGCCTTCGGCGTGCTGGCCGCGTACACCTACTCCTCGGGGCTGCGGGCCCCCGCACTGATCGCGTTCGTGAAGGACACCCTGATCTACATCGTGATCGCGGTGGCCGTCATCTACATCCCGATCAAGCTGGGCGGCTTCGACGAGATCTTCAAGGCGGCGAGCGCCAAGTACACGGCCGCCGGCGCCGGCGGGCTCGTCCCCGCCGAGGCGGGCCAGTGGACGTACGCCACGCTCGCGCTCGGCTCGGCGCTGGCGCTGTTCATGTATCCGCACTCGGTCACCGCGACGCTGTCCGGCCGCAGCCGGGAGGTGATCCGCCGCAACACCACGATCCTGCCGCTGTACTCGCTGATGCTGGGCCTGCTCGCCCTGCTCGGGTTCATGGCGATCGCGGCCGGGGTGAAGGTCACCAACGGCCAGCTCGCCATCCCGCAGCTCTTCGAGAACATGTTCCCCGACTGGTTCGCGGGCGTCGCCTTCGCCGCCATCGGCATCGGCGCGCTCGTGCCCGCGGCCATCATGTCGATCGCGGCCGCGAACCTTTTCACCCGCAACATCTACAAGGACTTCATCAACCCGGCCGCGACCCCGCGGCAGGAGACCAGGGTCTCCAAACTGGTCTCGCTCCTGGTGAAGGTGGGCGCGCTGGTCTTCGTCCTGACCATGGACAAGACCGTGGCGATCAACTTCCAGCTGCTGGGCGGCATCTGGATCCTTCAGACCTTCCCCTCGCTGGTCGGAGGGCTGTTCACCCGCTGGTTCCACCGCTGGGCACTGCTGGGCGGCTGGGCGGTCGGCATGCTCTACGGCACGATCGCCGCCTACGGGGTGGCCTCCCCGACCCAGAAGCACTTCGGCGGCAGCTCGAAGGCGATCCCCGGCATCGGGGAGATCGGCTACATCGGCCTGACGGCGTTCGTCCTGAACGCGGCCGTGGCCGTGGTCCTCACCTTCGCCCTCAGGGCGTTCAAGGCCCCGGAGGGTGTCGACGAGACCTCACCCGGGGACTACACGGCCGACTCGGGGGATCCCGGGGTCGAGACGGAGCTTCCGCCGGCCACGGCGGACGCTAGCCACTAGGCCGCACCGCGGGCAGGGCCCAGCCACGGGCCGGGGAGGCAGGGCCCAGCCAGGGCCCGGGCGGGACGCCTCCCCCGCGACTGCCGTGGACGACGGACCGCCGGAGGAAAACCGGCGGCCCGTCGCCGTGCCGGCCGGGCACACTCACCCGCATGGACATCGTCATCAGGCCCGCCCTGCCCGAGGAGTACCCCGTCGTCGGCGAGATCGCGGCCCGGGCCTATCTCGGGGACGGGCTGCTCGACTTCGGGGAGAGCGACGGGTACCTCGCGAGACTGCGGGACGTCGAGGGGCGGGCGGCCGTCGCCGAGGTGCTGGTGGCCGTCGAGGGGGACCGGGTGCTCGGCAGCGTGACCTTCGTGGCGCAGGGCAGCCCCATGGCCGACTTCGCGCGCGCCGGGGAGGCCGAGATCCGGATGCTCGCGGTCGCGCGGGAGGCGCGCGGCCGGGGTGCGGGCGAGGCCCTCGTACGCGCCTGTGCCGAACGCGCACGGTCCCTGGAGGGCTGCACGCACCTCGTGCTGTCCACCCAGCGCGCCATGCTGAGCGCCCGGCGCCTCTACGAACGCCTCGGCTTCACCCGCACCCCGGACCGCGACTGGAACCCCCTTCCGGAGCTCGACGACATCCGGCTGCTCACCTACGAGTTGACGCTCCGGCACGCTCCGTAGCGCTCTCGGACACCAAGCGGACACAACATGTGGGGGCAGTCCCGAAGCCCGGCACAAGATGTATGCTCGTGATCGCTGTCGTCGCAGGGGAATCCGGTGCAAATCCGGAACTGTCCCGCAACGGTGTACTTGTGCGTGTTCGCGTCTGCGTGTGCCCGTACTCGCGTCAGTCCGAGGACCTGCCGACAGCGCGCCCCGGCCGTCCGGCCCGGGTGCCGACGACGTCCGGGCCTCGCGGAATGGGCCGGTGGACGCGGTGCGCTGCTGCCCGAAAGCGCTCCCGTGTGCCCCCGCCCGCCCGCGAGGCCCCGTGCCGAGCGAGGAGAGCCACACGTGACCATCGCGCCAGCCGATCCGGCTTCAGTGACCGCGCAGCAGGCCCCGGTGGAGACCGACGGTCCCGGAACCGTGCTGCTGCGGACCCTGACGGATCTCACCGCCGACCTCCCCGACGCCGACCCCGGCCGGGTCGCCGCCGCGGCGCTGCGCGGCCGGTCCGCCCGCGCCGACGAGGCCGAGCTGCGCGAACTGGCCACCGAGGCGGCCGCGGGTCTCATCTCCGAGGACCCCGCCTACTCCCGGCTGGCGGCCCGCCTGCTCGCGGTCACCATCGCCGTCGAGGCCGCCTCCCAGGGCGTCACGATCTTCTCCGAGTCGGTCGCCGTCGGCCACCGCGAGGGCCTGATCGCCGACCGCACGGCCGCGTTCGTCCAGTTGCACACGGCCCGCCTCGACGCGCTCATCGACGCCGAGGGCGACGACCGCTTCGGCTACTTCGGGCTGCGCACGCTGCACAGCCGCTATCTGCTCCGGCACCCGATCACCCGCAAGGTCGTCGAGACGCCCCAGCACTTCATGCTCCGGGTGGCCTGCGGCCTCGCCGAGGACGACACGGCCCGCTCCGTGGACGAAGTCACCGCGCTCTACCGGCTCATGAGCCGCCTCGACTATCTCCCGTCCTCCCCGACGCTCTTCAACTCCGGTACGCGGCACCCCCAGATGTCGTCCTGCTACCTCCTCGACTCCCCGCTGGACGAGCTGGACTCCATCTACGACCGCTATCACCAGGTGGCACGCCTGTCGAAGCACGCGGGCGGCATCGGGCTGTCGTACTCCCGCATCCGCTCGCGCGGTTCGCTGATCCGTGGCACCAACGGGCACTCGAACGGCATCGTCCCGTTCCTGAAGACGCTCGACGCCTCGGTCGCCGCGGTGAACCAGGGCGGCCGGCGCAAGGGCGCGGCCGCGGTCTACCTGGAGACCTGGCACTCCGACATCGAGGAGTTCCTGGAACTGCGCGACAACACCGGTGAGGACGCCCGGCGTACGCACAACCTGAACCTCGCGCACTGGATCCCGGACGAGTTCATGCGCCGGGTGAACGAGGACGGCGTCTGGTCGCTCTTCTCCCCCGCCGACGTGCCGGAACTGGTCGACCTGTGGGGCGACGCGTTCGACGCGGCCTACCGCAAGGCCGAGGAGGCGGGCCTGGCCAGGAAGACCATCCCGGCCCGGGACCTGTACGGCCGCATGATGCGCACCCTCGCGCAGACCGGCAACGGCTGGATGACCTTCAAGGACGCCGCCAACCGCACCGCCAACCAGACGGCGGAGCCGGGCCACACCGTCCACTCCTCGAACCTGTGCACCGAGATCCTGGAGGTCACGGACGACGGGGAGACGGCGGTCTGCAACCTGGGCTCGGTCAACCTGGGCGCGTTCGTCGTCGGTGAAGACATCGACTGGGAGCGGCTCGACGAGACCGTGCGCACCGCGGTCACCTTCCTCGACCGCGTGGTGGACATCAACTTCTACCCGACCGAGCAGGCGGGCCGCTCCAACGCCAAGTGGCGCCCGGTCGGCCTCGGCGCGATGGGTCTCCAGGACGTCTTCTTCAAGCTGCGGATCCCCTTCGACTCGCCCGAGGCCCGCGCCCTGTCCACCCGGATCGCCGAGCGGATCATGCTCGCCTCCTACGAGGCCTCCGCGGACCTGGCGGAGCGCAACGGACCGCTCCCGGCCTGGGAGAAGACCCGTACCGCCCGTGGCGTGCTGCACCCGGACCACTTCGACGTCGAGCTGAACTGGCCGGAGCGCTGGGCCGCGCTGCGGCAGCGGATCGCGGCGGTCGGCATGCGCAACTCGCTGCTGCTGGCCATCGCACCCACCGCCACCATCGCGTCCATCGCGGGCGTGTACGAGTGCATCGAGCCGCAGGTGTCGAACCTGTTCAAGCGCGAGACGCTGTCCGGCGAGTTCCTCCAGGTCAACTCGTATCTGGTGAACGAGCTGAAGGAGCTCGGCGTGTGGGACGCGCAGACCCGCGAGGCGCTGCGCGAGTCCAACGGCTCGGTCCAGGGCTTCACCTGGGTCCCGCAGGACGTCCGCGACCTGTACCGCACGGCGTGGGAGATCCCGCAGCGCGGCCTGATCGACATGGCCGCCGCCCGTACGCCGTTCCTCGACCAGGCCCAGTCGCTGAACCTGTTCCTGGAGACGCCGACCATCGGCAAGCTCTCCTCGATGTACGCGTACGCCTGGAAGGCGGGCCTGAAGACGACGTACTACCTGCGCTCGCGCCCGGCGACCCGCATCGCCCGCGCGGCCCAGGCACAGGCGCGGCCCGAGGCGACCATCCCCGTCCAGCAGGCCGCCGACCCCGACGCCGTCGCCTGCTCCCTTGAGAACCCCGAGTCCTGCGAGGCCTGCCAGTAATGACCGACACGAACACCGAGAAGACTGTGTCCGAGAAGAACCTGCTCGACCCGGGCTTCGAACTGACTCTCCGTCCCATGCGCTACCCGGACTTCTACGAGCGCTACCGGGACGCGATCAAGAACACCTGGACCGTCGAGGAGGTCGACCTCCACTCGGACGTCGCCGACCTGGCGAAGCTGACGCCGGGTGAGCAGCACATGATCGGCCGGCTGGTCGCGTTCTTCGCGACGGGCGACTCGATCGTCGCGAACAACCTGGTGCTGACGCTGTACAAGCACATCAACTCCCCCGAGGCGCGGCTGTATCTGAGCCGTCAGCTCTTCGAGGAGGCCGTGCACGTCCAGTTCTATCTGACGCTGCTCGACACCTACCTGCCCAACCCGGACGACCGGACGGCGGCGTTCGCGGCGGTCGAGAGCATCCCCTCCATCCGCGAGAAGGCGCAGTTCTGCTTCAAGTGGATGGACTCGGTCGAGAAGATGGACCGGCTGGAGACGCAGGCCGACCGCCGCCGCTTCCTGCTGAACCTGATCTGCTTCGCCGCGTGCATCGAGGGACTCTTCTTCTACGGGGCCTTCGCGTACGTCTACTGGTTCCGCAGCCGGGGTCTGCTGCACGGCCTGGCGACCGGCACCAACTGGGTGTTCCGCGACGAGACGATGCACATGAGCTTCGCGTTCGAGGTCGTCGACACCGTCCGCAAGGAGGAGCCGGAGCTCTTCGACGACCGGCTCCAGGAGCAGGTGACGGACATGCTGCGCGAGGCCGTCGAGGCGGAGCTCCAGTTCGGCCGTGACCTGTGCGGCGAGGGTCTGCCGGGCATGAACACCGAGTCGATGCGGCAGTACCTGGAGTGCGTGGCGGACCAGCGCCTTCAGCGGCTGGGCTTCGCGCCGGTGTACGGCTCCGAGAACCCGTTCTCCTTCATGGAGCTCCAGGGCGTCCAGGAGCTGACCAACTTCTTCGAGCGCCGGCCGTCGGCGTACCAGGTCGCGGTGGAGGGCACCGTCGACTTCGACGAGGACTTCTGACCGTTCCGGTCGTTCTGACCGTTCGTCACCGCTGAGAGCCGGGCCGCCCCGTGCGGCCCGGCTTTCGTCACGTACTGCCCCCGTGCCTCCAATCGCCGTGCCAATCCCCGTCCATGGAGCGGCAAAGTTCTTCCGGCACCGCTGTTCGCACGTCGTTCTTCCCGGCTACGTTCTGGCCGTCCCGTCACGCCACGCACCGCGGCACACCGGGACGACTGATTTGGCATGCCCATGACGCGTCTCTCCACGTTCACGCTACGCGCGTCACGGGCCCGCCGTCTCAGAGCGCCGAGAACCCCACTTCCGGCCATGGCACCGCGAACGGCCCCACCCGGGCCCGAGCGGCACCGGCCTCGAACCGATGGAGGCGACACCCCCATGCGTTCCCAGCGCCCGATACCCGCCGGCAGACCGGCCCGGAGCATGCGAAGACTCCTCACCACCGCCCTCCCCGCCCTGGCGCTCGGCCTCGCCGGGTTCACCGCGGCCCCGCCCGCGAGCGCGCAGCCCGCGCCGGCCCCCCACATCTCCCGGACCACCCAGAACTCCCGGGCCCTGACCGACCCGGCCCGGCAGACGGTCCACTCGACCGGCAGGGCCGGCCAGAAGGTCGCGACCAAGCACCTGTGCGCCGAGGCGACGAAGCCGGGCCGGATGTCGTGCTTCGCCCAGCGCCGCACCGACATCGCGCAGAAGCTCGCGGCGAAGGTCTCCCCCGACGCCGCCGCCGCGGTGTCCGGCCTCAGCCCGGCCAACCTGCACAGCGCCTACAACCTGCCCTCGACGGGCGGCTCCGGCCTGACGGTCGCCGTGGTCGACGCCTACAACGACCCCAACGCCGCCTCCGACCTGGCCACCTACCGCTCGCAGTTCGGCCTGTCCGCCTGCACCGTGGCCAGCGGCTGCTTCAAGCAGGTCAGCCAGACCGGCTCGACCACCTCGCTGCCGACGAACGACACCGGCTGGGCGGGTGAGGAGGCGCTCGACATCGACATGGTCAGCGCCGTCTGCCCCAACTGCAACATCATCCTCGTCGAGGCGACCTCCGCGAACGACTCCGATCTCGGCATCGCGGAGAACGAAGCGGTCGCGCTGGGCGCGAAGTTCGTCTCCAACAGCTGGGGCGGCTCCGAGTCCTCCTCCCAGACCGGCGAGGACACCTCGTACTTCAAGCACCCGGGTGTCGCCATCACCGTCTCCTCCGGTGACTCCGCCTACGGCGCCGAGTACCCGGCGACCTCCCAGTACGTGACCGCCGTCGGCGGTACCGCGCTGAGCACGTCCTCCAGCACCCGCGGCTGGAGCGAGTCGGTCTGGAAGACCAGCAGCACCGAGGGCACCGGCTCCGGCTGCTCCGCCTACGACGCCAAGCCCACCTGGCAGACCGACACCGGCTGCACCAAGCGCATGGAGGCCGACGTCTCCGCGGTCGCCGACCCCGCCACCGGCGTGGCGGTCTACGACACCTACGGCGGCTCCGGCTGGGCGGTCTACGGCGGCACGAGCGCCTCGTCGCCCATCATCGCGGGCGTGTACGCGCTGGCCGGCACCCCGGGCTCCAGCGACTACCCGGCGAAGTACCCCTACTCCCACACCTCGAACCTGTACGACGTGACCAGCGGCAACAACGGCTCCTGCTCCACGTCCTACTTCTGCACCGCGGGCACCGGCTACGACGGCCCGACCGGCTGGGGCACCCCCAACGGCACCGCCGCCTTCACCTCGGGCACCAGCACCGGCAACACGGTGACCGTCACCAACCCGGGCAGCCAGTCCACGGCCACCGGCGGCACGGCGAGCCTTCAGATCTCGGCGAGCGACAGCGCGGGCGCGACCCTCACCTACAGCGCGACCGGGCTGCCGACCGGCCTGTCGATCAGCAGCTCGACCGGTCTGATCTCCGGTACGGCGAGCGCCGCGGGCACCTACTCGGTCACCGTCACCGCGAAGGACAGCACGGGCGCCTCCGGTTCCGCCTCGTTCACCTGGACCGTCAGCACCTCGGGCGGCGGCACCTGCACCTCGGCGCAGCTGCTCGGCAACCAGGGCTTCGAGTCGGGCGCCACCGTGTGGAGCGAGACCAGCGGGGTCATCACCAATGACACCGGCGAGGCCACGCACGGCGGCTCGTACGACGCCTGGCTCGACGGATACGGCTCGACCCACACCGACACGCTGTCCCAGTCGGTGACCGTCCCGTCCGGCTGCAAGGCCACGTTCACCTTCTACCTGCACATCGACACGGCCGAGACGAGCACCAGCACGGCCTACGACAAGCTCACCGTCACCGCGGGCTCCACCACGCTCGCGACCTACTCCAACCTCAACAAGGCCTCCGGGTACGCCCAGAAGTCCTTCGACCTGTCCTCCTTCGCCGGTTCGACCGTCACGCTGAAGTTCAGCGGCGTCGAGGACTCCTCGCTCCAGACCAGCTTCGTCGTGGACGACACCGCCCTGACGACCAGCTGACCCACGCCGGGGCCCCGGCCGCCTCGGCGGCCGGGGCCCTGTCGTGCGCGGGGACGGATCCTGATCCGCCGGTGGCACGTCCAACCCCCAAGGAGGCCACCCCATGCGTCGAACGACTCACATCCGGACCATCGCCCTCGCCGCCCTGACCCTGCTCCTCGCGGGCTGCGGCACACAGAGCGGAGGCGACGCGGGCACCGGCGGCACCGTGTCGCCGTCCCCGAGCCCCTCCCACCCAGGCTGCGCGACGGCCAAGGGCGAGCTCGGCGCCGCCGACACGGGCCATACGTACTGTGTGGCACCCGGCGGGACGATCCGCGTCTCCCTGGACGGCACCAGCATCCGGCCCTGGAAACCGGTGAAGACCGAAGGAAGCGGACTGGAGGCCACCAACAGCGGGATCGTCCTCCAGCCGGGCGACGCCTCCGCCGCCTACCGGGCGGTCTCGGCCGGAACGGTCCGGCTGACCTCGTCCCGCCCCCTGTGCCCGAGCGATCCGGCCCGGGTGTCCTGCAAAGGCCTTCAGGCGTGGACGGTCACCGTGGTCGTGCAGAAGGAGTAGGACCGCGGCGCACGTCCAGGACCCCTCGGGGCGGCTGGACGTGCGCCGATGGACGTGCGGAGCCGGACGTCCGCCGGCCGGGGGCCGGAGGCGCGGCGGCTCAGAGGCCGGAGGCCGGAGGCTCGGCGGCCGGCCTAGCGGGGACGGGCCTTCAGGCGCAGATCGTGGGGACGCAGGGTGATGCCGACGCGGGTCGCGTCGCTGGACCCGGACACCGCCTCGAAGCGCCACCGCGACGCCACGGTCGCGGTGATCAGGGAGAGCAGTGCCATCGAGAAGTGGTCACTCGGGCACTTGCGGTTGCCCACGCTGAAGGGGCGCATCGCGTACTTCGGAATGCCCTCGGAGCGTTCCGGAAGCCAGCGGTCGGGATCGAAATCCAGGTGCTCCTGGTACGACCGGGGGTCGCGCTGGATCGCGTACGGGCTGTAGACGATGTCGGCACCGGCCGGAATCCGATAGCCGCCCAGCTCGGTTTCGGCCACCGCGCGCCGCGTCAATATCCATACGGCGGGGCGTAAACGCATCGCCTCGACGACGACATTGTTCGTGTGCGACAGCTTCCGGACGTCGCCGAATCCCACGGGCTGGTCCCCCGTGACGGATCGGACCTCTGCGGCCACTTTGTCCGCCTGTTCCGGATGTTCCGTCAGCACTTGGAGCAACCACATGATCGTGGACGCGATGGTTTCGCTGCCGGGGGTCAGTATGGCGACGACTTGGTCGTGGATCTCCTGTTCGTCTATGGGGTCGCCGTCGTCGTTCTTCGCTTCCAGCAATGCCGTCAGCAAATCGTCCGGCTTTTGACCAGATGCCCGCCGCTCGTCGATGATCTCGTCGACAAGCGCGTGCAGATCGGCCAATGCGCGGTCGAATGCGCGTATAGAGGGAAGCGGGAGCCGGTAGAGCGGCCCCGCGGGTATGACCATGCGGCGGTACATACCGCGGAACACGGTGGCGAGCGCGAGACTGAGCCGCTCGGCGCGCTCGTCCATGAACCGGCCGCGCAGCAGACAGCGGGCGGCGACACGGACCGCGACGCGGAACGACTCGGAGGTGCACTCGACCGCGCCGCCGCCATCCCAGCGCTCCGCGAACGCCCGCGCCTCCTCCTCCATGATCGGGCCGTACTCGGGGATGATGTCGGCCCGGAACGCGGGCTGAATCGTCCGGCGCTGGCGCCGGTGCTGCGATCCGTTGGCCGTGGCGACACCCTGCCGGCCCAGCAGCCCTTCGAGCGACTCCCACAGGGGGCCGCCGATCTCGTAGTCGGGACTGAGCGCCAGTGCGCCCGTGAGCGCGGGGGTGGTGACGGCGTACACCGTCTTGGGGCCCATCCTGAGCCTGACGACGTCGCCGTGGTCGCGCAGTCCGGCCAGGAACCCCAGCGGATCGCGGACCAGTTTCCAGCCGTGCCCGAGCACGGGCACCCCGCCTCCGGCGAGGGGCGGGACGGCCGGCTCCCGTACCTCGGGCACCTCGGGTCGTACCGAATCGACGGTCATTTCCCACCTGCCGCTTCATTGTTGACGTACGGGGGTGTGGAGCGGTCGTCCCAGCTGTCGACCATGTACCGGCCCGACTCGTGGTGGAACCAGTACACGGAGCTGAACCAGTTCCGCATGTTTCCGAGACACGCCATGACGGCGACGCTCGTCTCTTTTCCCCGGACCGTGCCGTCCGCGAGTGATCCGGCGAGCCGGGAAACGTCCTTCTCGGCGACTAGGAATTGTTCCACGCAGTCCTCGACCCGCCGCCTCAATTCGGTGACGGCTTCTTCGAGTGTCAGCCCCTGATGGTGAATGAGACTGATTCCGAGATTGTGGAGCTCGTCGCCCGCTATTTCTTTGGGGAGTGAGCAGAGGTCGTTGTACCAGGCGGCGAATTCCTGACTGAGTAATGCCGCCCGCTGGAATGCGGGATGCAGCCGCACTTCGGCGGGGAGTTCCTGGCCGGCGCTCGGCTCCAGAAGGTCGGTCCAGATCCGGTGCGCGAATGTGAGCCGACGGAGTTCAAGGTATTCCGCGACCGTGGGAACGGTTCCGGAGGTCCGGTTCCGGAACTCCCGGTCGTATGCGTCGATGACCGCGTGGAAGTGGAGTGCGAACCGTTCGTTCCAGTTGTCGCCGAGGAACGAGTACAGCCGCACCATGCTGTCCGCGAACCCCGCGACCAGGGGATCCTGGTGGTGCAGATGGTCCCTGGGGGCATCGAGGGCCGCATGGAGCCGGAGCCTGAGCTTCCGCCAGGCGTTCGCCCGGCCGTGGACGACGTCACGGTCGTGCCGGTCGTCCCAGACGAAGAACCACGCGCTGTAGTCCGCTATCGCCTGGAGCACCTCGTCGGGAGCGCCTATGTAGTAGCCCGCCATGAGGTCCGTGTAGCACAAGCCATCGGCATACTCCTCGACCTTGCCCGCGGGCATCAGCCGTTTTTCGAGGAGCCAGGTCCTGGTGTTCTCCTGGAGCTTCGGCCAATACGGGTGCAGTTGACGGGGAAACTCGGACTCGATCACCGGGAGAGAGAGCGCCGGTGGTACCGCGAGCACTGTCGATGAAGAGCCGTATGAGAAAGCATGCACGAACAAACCCCTCTCAGCCGCCTGTTGACGTCACACCCCTCCACACCTGTGCCGGGCGCGCGCCGTTGCGTATCCCCGCACTTCCCATTCAGCACCACAACTGACCGTTCTGGGAACGGATTTGGCCCACTGACTACAGGACCATGCCGAGAATCTCCCCTTGTGTGACTGAATCTGGATCACTGAAGGAGCACAAGGGACCGAACATGCGACGTACATGCGAACGGTGCCTGGTCAGGAGGATCACCTGTCCAGGCACCGTTCGAGTGGGCCCACGAGAGACCGCGCGTCACGCCGGTCAATTTATGTCACAGCGGCGCGGGGCGCCCGCCGGGGCGACGGCTCAGTCGTTCGCCACGATCGCGTAGCGCGGCTCGTTCTCGGCCATCTGCCGCAGCGCGTCCTTGCGGTCGCGCTTGGAGAGCCGGTCGATGTACAGGTAGCCGTACAGGTGGTCCGTCTCGTGCTGGAGGCAGCGCGCGAAGTAGCCCGTACCGCGCACCCGGATCGGGTTGCCCTTCTCGTCCTGCCCGGTGACCTCGGCGTAGTCGGGGCGGGCGAGCGGCGCGTAGGCGGTCGGCACCGACAGGCAGCCCTCGTTGCTCTCGTCCAGCTGACGCCGGTCGGCGGGCAGGTCGACCAGCTTCGGGTTGCAGACCACGCCGACGTGCCGGTCGCCCTGGTCGTCCTGGCAGTCGTAGACGAAGACCTTCAGGTCGACACCGATCTGATTGGCCGCCAGACCCACGCCCTCGGCGGCGCGCTGGCTCGCGAACATGTCGGCGACCAACCGGTCCAGCTCGTCCCCGAACTCGGTGACGTCCTTGCACTCCTTGTGCAGCACCGGGTTCCCGACCACCGTGATCGGCCGCGAGGTGCCCCGCTCGCGAAGGGCCGTCTCACGCTCCTCGGCGTTCTCGGTGTCGATGACGAAGCCGTCCTCGTCCACGGGGAGCACGCCCACGTGCTGCTGATCGGTGTCCTGCTGCGCCATGACGACGTACGCCTTCCTCAGACCTTGTATTTTTCTGCGACTACAGCCTAAAGGTGCGCTCAGCAGACCTCTTCCAGATCCCGCCAGTCACGGGAGTCCGGACTGTCGGCGACCCAGCCGTCGAGCAGGCCGCGCACCAGCGAGGCAGGCGCCGCGAGCCCGCACTCCCGCTCGGGCACCCAGAGCTGCCCGTCGGTGCGATGGCCGAGCGGACCCGGGTGCCCCGGCTCACTGTGGTCGTGCGGGTCGAGGTGTTCCTCGTCGCCCTCGTCGGAGGGCATCCGGGACTCGGAGCACATCCGGCACAGCAGCCGCACGGACGACGACCAGTCCTCGGCGGCGAAACCGGCGTCGGCGGCGAGCCGCTCCAGCGCGTCCCGGTCCTCCTCGGCGGCCGCTTCGAGCAGGACGACCCAGGTGGGCACCGGCGAGGGCGCCCACAGCTCGATCTCGTCGAAGACCGGGTAGGCGTGCCCGGCGGCCGTGGTCCGCTCGCCGTGCGGAACCCCGTCGTGCAGCACGACCTCGCCCCAGCGGCGTCCGGAGGAAGGCAGCGGGATCGACAGGACCTCGACGCGGGCGGGGTCCAGCCGGCGCCCCCACACCACCTCGGCCTCGCCCTCGGGCGACAGCCGGACGGCCGCGCTGCCGAGGTCCATGCCCGTCGGCTCACCGGACACGGCGGCGCCGCCGGGCACCCGCAGCCCGTAGGCCTGCCAGGAACGCCGGGCCAGCGGCCAGTCCTGGAGGGCGGTGGCCGCGATGCCCACGTTCCACCAGTCAGGTGCGCCGGTCTCCCGGTCGAGCAGGGCGACGGCCCGCAGACCCGCTGCCCGCGCCTGCTCCCAGTCGTGCCGGAACTTGTGCAGCAGAGCCAGGTTGAACCAGGACTCGGACAGCCAGGGCTCCAGGTCCGCGGCGCGCGTCAGCAGCGCTCCCGCGTCCTCGTACCGGCCGTCGCCGATCAGCGTGAACGCACGGTCGGTGGCCTGCCGCCATGAGGCGGAGGGCCGGTGCCGTCCCTTGCCGAAGATCCTCACGATTCCCGCCTGCCAGTTTCTTGCGTATCCCGCCTGCCGGTCCTTCGAAGAGTCCCAGGGAGGCAGTGCAGCCCCGGGCCGGCCCGCGCCCCCTGACACCCTCTCCCTCGCATCCAACCACGTACCTTCGGACGGCCGCTCATTACCCATGGGTTACCCAGCCCAGGGCAAGGTCAGACCGGCTCGGGACAGGACCCGCGCCAGTGACTCCACGACCTCCGGCTGGTGGTCGCGGGCGGTGGCCAGCCGCAGCTTCTCCAGCGCCGTCAGCGGCCCCGTGGGCCCTGCTTCCCTGGCCATCTCCTCGTATGCGTTCACGGTCCGTACGATGCGCGCGCTGACTGGCTGGTCCCGGTACGGGTCCGCCTGCCGCTCCACCACGACGGCGACCTCGGCCTCCACCCCGGTCTGCCGGACGACGGCGCCGCCGAGCAGCGCGATCCGCCGCTGCTCGGCCGCCGGGAGCACGGCGGTGGCACCCGCCGGCACGGGGTCGACCAGGCTGAGCTGCCCGATGTCGTGCATCAGCGCCGCGTACTCCAGGACCGTGAGGTCCGGCTCGGACAGGCCCAGCTCGCGGCCCACGGCCCGGCTGAGCGCGGCCACCCGCCGGGCGTGCCCGGCCGGCGTGTACCCCGCGATCTCGGTCGCGCGAGCCAGGGAGGCGATCGTCTGCCGGTAGGTGACCCGCACGGCCGCGTAGCGCCTGAAGGACAGCTGGGTGAGCAGCAGCGGCAGCGAGAAGACGGGCAGCGCCCACAGTCCGACCACCGCGACCGCGAGGGCCATCACGGCCCCGGTCGCGCACACGGCCGAACCGATCCCGAGGGTGGCCCGCAGCTCGTCGCGCAGCAGCGGGCCGAACGGCCACCGGGTCCGCGCGTGGGCCGTGGCCGCCGCGAGCACGGCGTCCCACAGCGTGGTCAGGACCAGCAGCGCGACCAGCAGCAGGGCCTGGGCCTGACCACCCCATTGCAGCAACCTGCCCTGGTCGTAGAGGGGTTGGAAGCAGACGGCGGCGAAGGCGACGGTCAGGACGCGGCGGGCGAGATGGTCGAGCGTCGGCGCGTTTCCCCGCGCGACGTGCGGTACGCAGCCGACGAGCGCCGCCGCCACGACGACGGCGACGACCTGGAGGACGCCGTGGTCGGTGCGGTGGCCGGCGTTCTCGCCGAGCAGCGCGTACGCGAGGGCCCCGGCGGCCCCGAGGGGTGCGGACTCCCGTTCCTGCGCCCCGCTCCAGCGGGCGAGCTCGCCGACGGCTATGAGCAGGCCGAAGGCCAGCGCGGTCCCGCGTTCCGCGACTCCGTCCCAGAGGGTGGCGCCCAGGGCGAGTACCGCGAGGAGCAGGGCGAGGGCGCGCACCGCGGCGAGCAGGGCCGGGGTCCTCACGGCCGAAGCGGGGCGGGCGGGACGGGCATGGGTCCCGTGCCGGGAGGCGGCGGTGCTCATGGCGCGCTCCGTCCGACGGTGTCGGACGGATGGGCCGGCGGCATGCCCGGTACGGCGGCCGGGGGGAGGTCCGCGGTCACCGCGGGGTGCCAGCCGTGCCGGTCGAGGGCGCGCACCAGCGCCGCCACCATCCGGGGGTCGAACTGCGTCCCCGCGCACCGCCCCAGTTCGTCCAGGGCCGCCGGCACCGGGCGGGCCCTGCGGTAGGACCGGGTCGAGGTCATGGCGTCGAACGAGTCGGCGACGGCCACCACACGGGCGAACTCCGGGATCTGGGTCCCGGCCAGTCCGTAGGGATATCCGCTCCCGTCCAGCCGCTCGTGGTGGTGCAGGATCGCGGAGCGGGCCTCGCCGAGGAACCCGATCCCGCGGACCATCTCGTGCCCGTACTCGGGATGCAGTTCGATGACCCGCCGTTCCTCGGGGGTGAGCGGTCCGTCCTTGCGCAGCAGCCGGGTGGGGACCCCGAGCTTGCCGACGTCGTGCAGGATTCCGGCGAACCGGAGCACCTCGACGCGCTCGTCGTGCATGCCCAGCTCACGGGCGATCATCACGGACGCCCGGCCGACCCGCTCGCTGTGCCCGCGGGTGTAGCCGTCCTTGATGTCGACGGCCTGGACGAGGGCGCGGATGGTGGCCTGGTGGGCGGCCCGCTCGCGGTGGTACTGGGCGAAGACCCAGCAGGACACGTACATCGGCAGGAGAACGAGCAGCGCGGCGACCGGCCCGTACGGGCTGCGCCACAGGACCGCCATCATCAGCCCGGCGAGTCCGTGCACGGCGACCGGTGCCAGCGAGCGCGCGAACAGTCCGTGCCAGGCGCCGCGCACCGGGGCGCGCTCGGCCAGGGCGAGGATCCCGCCGTCGAGGACGGCGAGCGCGGCGCAGAAGGTGAGCACCGCGGCTCCGGCGGGCACGAGCGCGTAGGGGAAGTCGGGTGTGACGAGCGCTTCCCGGCCGCCGAGCGTCCCGTACACCCGGGAGGCCGCCCAGACGGTGACGGCGAGCTGGGCCGCGCGCCAGATCCGGCGCGGGGCGCGCGGGCGCTGTTCGACCCGGGCGAGCAGGACCCCGGGCAGTACGACGAGGGCGGCGGCGGGCGGGGGCAGCAGAAAGGCGCCGGCCAGCAGGACGGGGAGGAAGGTGCCCATCCCCTGGGCATTGTCGCCGCCGGGCGCGCCTGCGGCGCCGGGCCGGAGCGGCAGCGTGACGTGCTCGCAGCCCGCGTACAGCACGGCGAGGAGGGTGACGATCTCCCAGGGGACGCGCAGGTGCGGCAGGGGGGCGAGGCAGGCGAGAGCCACGAGGACGACACCGGCCACGTACGCACGGGCCCACGCCGGAACCGAACCCATCCCCGATACCTCCCCCGTACCTCCCCCGATTTCAGGCTCGGAGCCTAGGGCGGGAGGACGGGGACAGGGGCGGGTATGTGCGAATCCGCGGGCTCAGGGCCCGCGGATTAGCACGTTCGGGTGATAAACGAGGGGCTCGGAGGCCGCAGCCCGGTCCGCGCGGCGCAGGGCCGGCCCGAGTCGGTACTCCCTCGCCGGTCGGGACTCCCGGGCCGGTCAGGACTCCTGTGCCGTCGCGGTCACGTCGTGTTCCGGCACGGCCTGTCCGGAGCGGATCAGGTCGATGCGGCCCATGACCTTGGCCCGCAGGTCGGTGGGCACGTCGTCGTGGCCGCAGCAACGCTTGACCAGCTTCTTGACGGCCTGTTCGAGGCCGTACTTCTCAAGACACGGGGAGCACTCTTCGAAATGGACCTCGAACTTGGTGCAGTCCGCGTCCGGCATCTCATGATCGAGGAACTCGTAGAGATGATCGAGTACCTCACTGCAATCCGTCTCGTGCGGCTCTCCGCAGCTCATGAGCCCGAGCCTTTCGCTTCGTTCGACTCGCCCGCGCCGGCGGGGACCAGCCCGCGGTCACGGGCGTAGTCCTCCAGCATGCCGCGCAGTTGGCGACGGCCCCGGTGCAGCCGGGACATCACCGTACCGATGGGTGTCCCCATGATGTCCGCGATCTCCTTGTACGCAAAGCCCTCTACGTCCGCGAGATACACGGCGATGCGGAATTCCTCGGGGATCGCCTGAAGCGCTTCCTTGACGTCCGAGTCGGGCAGGTGGTCCAGCGCCTGCGACTCGGCGGAACGAAGGCCTGTCGACATGTGCGACTCGGCACGCGCCAGCTGCCAGTCCTCGATCTCCTCGGCCGCGCTGCGCTGGGGTTCGCGCTGCTTCTTGCGGTACGAGTTGATGAAGGTGTTGGTGAGAATGCGATACAGCCACGCCTTGAGATTCGTGCCCTCGCGGAACTGATGGAAGGACGCGTACGCCTTGGCGTACGTCTCCTGCACCAGGTCCTCGGCGTCGGCCGGGTTGCGCGTCATGCGCAGGGCGGCCGAGTACATCTGGTCGAGGAATTCGAGCGCGTCCCGCTCGAAGCGCGCGGTGCGCTCGGCGGAGGTCTCCGCCGACGCGTCGCTCGTGCCCTGGCCCTCGGGCTGCTCCGCCTGGCCGTTTTCGGTCCCTGCGTCGGTCCCAGTGACCGGACCCACCTCCTCCAGCGACGTAGCGAGACCGAGACCGGTCCCACTGGAATCGGAGGATAGACGAACATCATGTCCGCCCGCCGCCCGAATCGGGGCGTTCTTGCCCGCGTGCAGCACCGTCCAGTCCAGGTCAGCGCGGCTGCTGCGGCTCGGGCAGAAGGTCGAACCCATGCGGCGGACTTCCTCTCGTACGAACGGTGCAGCACGCTGCGTGCTGTCTGATCGCGACAACAGAAGTCCGCCACTCGGCATTCCCGGCTGTCACCCGAGTGACGCGGCCCACCGCACGACACCGTCCGTGATGATCTTCAGCGCCTCGTCCTGGCCGAGCGGAGCCCGCTTCGGGACGGCGAAACCGTGGTCCCCGTACGGCACGACGACGTGCGGCTCGTATCCCTCGGGGAATTCCTCCGGGCGCCCGAACGGGTCATGGCCGCCCTGGACGATCAGTAGCGGCACACCGCCGAGGGCCGCCGCGAACAGTTCCTCCTTTCGGGACTTCTCCGGCCTGCCCGGGGGGTGCAGCGGAAAGCTCAGCGCGAGGACTCCGGCGGCGCCCAGCTCCACCGCGGTCCTGCACGCGACCCGGGCTCCGGCGCTGCGCCCGCCGGAGACCACGGGCAGCCCCGGCTCCGCCAGCACGGGCCACACGCCCCGCCATCCCACGTCCAGCGTCTTCGGCGCGGGTGCCACCTTCTTCCCGGCCACCCGCCAGGGCTGTTCGACGAGGGCCACACTCACCCCGTGGGCGGGAAGCGTCCCGGCCAGCGCCCGCAGGTCCCGGGCCTCGATGCCGCCGCCCGCGCCATGGCTCACGGCGAGGACGAGCCGCGCCTGCTCCGCCCGGTGCCAGGTAACCCGGGCGGTCCCGGCGTCCGTCTCGATGGTCTCGCTCGCGTCGCTGATCTCCCTCACGTCAGAAGAGTGTGCCCTCCTCGGGCCCCTCCAACTCCTTCAGCAGCTCCGCCCCGTTGTTGCGGACGTTGCTGACCGCGACGGAGACGGGGTACGCGCGCATCAGCCCGGTGGGCGGCGGCGCGAGCAGGTCGCGCAGTTCGGCCGGGTCCGTACGGGACGGGTCGAGCCAGCCGTCCCAGCGGTCGGGGGTGAGCATCAGGGGCATCCGGGGGTGGATGTCGGCCAGCGCGCGCGGGCCCTCGGCCGGGGCCACCGCGAGGGGTGCCGTCTCCGCCTCGGTGGTGATGACCGAGCAGGTCACCCACCAGGCCAGCGGATGCTCCTCCGGCAGTGTCCGGTCCCGCCAGAACTCGTACAGCCCCGCCATCGCGAAGACCGAGCCGTCCGCCGGCGTCACGAAGTACGGCTGCTTGCGCGGCCGCTTCTTCCTGCCCTCGACCTCCAGCTCGCGTTCGGCGCCGGAGGTGACCCACTCGTAGTAGCCGTCGGCGGGGACGACACAGCGCCGGGTGGTGAAGGCGCGGCGGTACGAGGGCTTCTCGTGCACCGTCTCGGCGCGCGCGTTGATCATCCGGGCGGCGCCCTCGGGCGTCTTGGCCCAGGACGGGACCAGCCCCCACTTGAGCTTGCGCAGCTGGCGAACCGGCCTCGGGCTGTCCGCGTCCTTCACAGGACGGTCGAGGACGACGTAGACCTCCTTGGTCGGGGCCACGTTGTAGTCGGGAGCCAGAGTCTCCTCCGCGTCCCACTTCTCGACCTCAAAGGTTGCTGCGAGATCCTCGGGTCCACGACTGGCTGCATACCGTCCGCACATACGTGCAACACTGCCAGATTCCGCGCCACGAAAGGGAGCCACCGCCGACAATGGACAGCACCGCATCCACCTCGCTGGCCTCGCTCAGCTCCCTGTGGGACGAGGTCTTCGGCACGCAGCCGGACCCCGATCTGTGGGTGGTGATCGCCACCATGGTCGCGGCCCTCGCGGCGATCGTCCCGCAAGGGGTCTGGCGCCTCTCCCGCAACGCCATCACCATCGCCCACGAGGGCGGCCACGGTCTGGTCGCCCTGCTCACCGGGCGCAGCCTCAGCGGCATCCGGCTGCACTCCGACACCAGCGGCCTCACGGTCAGCCGCGGCAAGCCGACCGGCCTCGGCATGATCCTCACGGCGGCGGCGGGCTACACCGCGCCCCCGCTGCTCGGCCTCGGCGGCGCCGCACTGCTCGGCGCGGGCCACATCACCCTGCTGCTGTGGGTCGCCACGGCCCTGCTCATAGCCATGCTGGTGATGATCCGCAACGCGTACGGCGCGCTGACCGTGATCCTCACCGGCGGCACCTTCCTGCTGGTGTCCTGGCTCGCCGGACCCCAGGTGCAGGCCGCGTTCGCCTACGCCGTGGTGTGGTTCCTGCTCCTCGGCGGCGTCCGCCCGGCCTTCGAACTCCAGGCGAAGCGGACCCGGGGCAACGCGGGCGACTCCGACGCGGACCAGCTGTCGCGGCTGACGCACGTACCGGCCGGCCTGTGGCTGTTCCTCTTCCACGCCGTGTCGCTGTGCTCGCTGATGGGCGGCGGACGGTGGCTGCTGGGGCTGTGAGCGGGGGCTGCCGCCCGGGCCGGGGTTGCTTGGACCTGGGTTGCTTGGACCATCCCCGAGCCGCCGCCCGCAGAGCCCTGAGCCGGGCCGCGGCCGGGCATGCGGGGTCCGCGGAACGCACCGGTCAGGCTCACCCGCGCGGGCGGCACCGGCGGTGACGGAGCCGCGGTCGCCCGGTGCCCTGCCACTAAAGTGGGGCGCATGACCGTGAACCCCGCCCACACCGCCCTCTGGCCAGCCCCGCACGCAAGCGGAGCCGTCGACGCGACGGTTCACGTGCCGGGGTCCAAGTCGGTCACCAACCGCGCCCTCGTCCTTGCCGCGCTGGCCTCGGAGCCGGGCTGGCTGCGCCGCCCGCTGCGTTCCCGCGACACCCTGCTGATGGCCGGCGCGCTGCGCGCGATGGGCGTGGGCATCGAGGAGACGGTCGCCTCCAGCTCGACGGTCGCGGCGGGCCCGGACGCCTCCGGCGAGGCCTGGCGGGTCATCCCCTCGGGCCTGCGCGGCCCGGCCACGGTCGACGTCGGCAACGCCGGCACCGTCATGCGCTTCCTGCCGCCCGTCGCCGCGCTCGCGGACGGCCCCATCCGTTTCGACGGCGACCTGCGCTCGTACGAACGTCCGCTGCACGGCGTGATCGACGCGCTGCGCCTGCTCGGCGCCCGGATCGACGACGACTCCCGCGGCGCGCTGCCGCTGACGGTGCACGGCGGCGGCGCGCTGGACGGCGGCCCGGTGGAGATCGACGCCTCGTCGTCCTCCCAGTTCGTGTCCGCCCTGCTGCTCTCCGCCCCCCGCTTCAACCAGGGCGTCGAGGTCCGGCACACCGGCTCCACGCTCCCGTCCATGCCGCACATCCGGATGACCGTGGACATGCTGCGCGCGGTGGGCGCCCAGGTGGACACCCCGGAGTCGGGCGGCGAGCCGAACGTCTGGCGGGTGACGCCCGGCGCGCTGCTCGGCCGCGACCTGATCATCGAGCCCGACCTGTCGAACGCCCAGCCGTTCCTGGCGGCGGCGCTCGTGACCGGCGGCACGGTCGTGATCCCTGACTGGCCGGCCCGCACCACCCAGCCCGGTGACCGGCTCCGGGAGATCTTCACCGAGATGGGTGGCTCCTGCGAACTGACCGAGAGCGGACTTCAGTTCACCGGTTCGGGTGCCATTCACGGTATCGATGTGGACCTGGGCGAGGTCGGTGAGCTGACCCCGGGCATCGCGGCGGTCGCGGCGCTCGCGGACTCCCCCTCCACCCTGCGGGGCGTGGCCCATCTGCGGCTGCACGAGACGGACCGGCTGGCCGCGCTCACCAAGGAGATCAACGAACTCGGCGGCGACGTCACCGAGACCGCCGACGGCCTGCACATCCGGCCCCGCCGGCTGCACGGCGGCATCTTCCACACGTACGACGACCACCGCATGGCGACGGCCGGGGCGATCATCGGGCTGGCGGTGGAGGGCGTCGAGATCGAGAACGTGGCGACGACGGCGAAAACCCTGCCCGATTTCCCCGATCTGTGGACCGGAATGCTCGGGAACTGACGGGCGGACCTGGATCATGCGCCGTTACAACAAGAACACCGACGAGGACGACATCCGCCAGCGGCCGAACCGCAAGGGCAACCGTCCGCGTACGAACATCCGCCCCAAGCACGAGGAAGCCGTCGAGGGCATGATCCTCACGGTCGACCGCGGCCGGCTGACCTGCCTCGTCGAGGACCGCGTCGTGATGGCGATGAAGGCCCGCGAACTGGGCCGCAAGGCCGCTGTCGTCGGAGACCGGGTGGCCATCGTCGGCGACCTGTCCGGCGAGAAGGACACCCTCGCCCGCATCGTCCGCATCGAGCCGCGCGACTCGGTGCTGCGCCGCACGGCCGACGACGACGACCCGTACGAGCGCGTGGTCGTCGCCAACGCCGACCAGCTCGCCATCGTCACGGCCCTCGCGGACCCCGAGCCCCGCCCCCGGCTGATCGACCGCTGTCTGGTCGCGGCCTTCGACGGCGGTCTGACCCCGCTCCTCGTACTGACGAAGTCGGACCTGGCGCCGCCGGACAAGTTCCTGGAGCTGTACGGCGCGCTGGACATCCCGTACGTGGTGACCAGCCGTGAGGAGCTGCGCAGCGAGGCCGCCGCCGACCGGGTGCGCGAACAACTGAACGGCAGGGTCACGGCGTTCGTCGGCCATTCGGGCGTCGGCAAGACGACCCTGGTGAACGCGCTGGTACCGCCCGAGCGGCGGCGGACGACCGGCCATGTCAACGCGGTCACGGGCCGCGGCCGGCACACGACCACCTCTGCGCTGGCGCTGCCCCTGGCGGGCAGCGCCGGAGGCTGGGTGATCGACACGCCGGGTGTACGTTCCTTCGGCCTCAACCACGTCGATCCGTCCCGGGTCATCCACGCCTTCCCCGATCTCGAACCCGGCACCGAGGGCTGCCCCCGGGCGTGCAGTCACGACGAACCGGACTGTGCGCTCGACGGATGGGTGGCCGACGGCCACGCGGACCCCCAGCGGCTGTACTCGCTGCGCCGTCTGCTCGCCACGCGCGAGCGCCGCGAGGGCGACTGACGTCTCCGTGTTTGCGTGCGCCCGCCGTCGGTAAGGGCTTCTGCGGGCCGGTGAATGCATAATCGCACCGAGCCGGATCCGGGCCGGCCGAAGCAGTCGACGTGCGATGTGGGAGGACAAGACATGGCGTGGCTGCTGGTCGTTGTGGCGGGACTGCTCGAAACCGGCTTCGCCGTCTGTCTGAAGCTCTCGCACGGCTTCAGCAGATTCTGGCCAACCGTCGCCTTCTGCGTCTTCGCCCTCGGCAGCTTCGGTCTGCTGACCCTGTCCCTGAAGAAGCTCGACGTCGGTCCCGCCTACGCGGTGTGGACCGGCATCGGCGCGGCCGGCACCGCCATCTACGGGATGATCTTCCTGGACGACCTGGTCTCGATCCTCAAGATCGTCTCGATCAGCCTGGTCATCCTCGGCGTCATCGGACTCCAGCTGTCGGGGTCGGCCCACTGAGCCCCCGAACCCACTGAGCCCTGACGCGCCTTCCGCGTCTCACGCCCCGAGCCGGTGGGCCGGTGCCAGCGCGGTCCTGACCAGCTCCGTGACACCGCCCCGGGCGGGCGGAGCGACCACGCACGACATCGCGAGCCGGGCCACCAGTTCGCAGACCCGGGCGACTTCGGGGGTGTCCGGCCGGGACACGGCGAGCGCGGCGACCGCGCGGTCGCGGACCAGCGCCACGAAGTCGGCGGGCGAGGGCAGCGGTCCGTCGGCCCGCCGTTGCGCCGGCACCGCGGACGACGAAGGCACGGCGGACAGCGCGAGCGAGGGCAGCCGCTCGCTCCAGGATCCGGTCAGCATCGCCCGCACCAGCGCGTTGCTGCGAGCCGTCGAGGTGGTCCACTCGGCGGTCGCGGCCAGCCGCTCCCGGGCGTCCGTGTGAGCGGCCAGTGCCCGGTCGATGCCCGCGAGATAGGCGTCGGCCTCCCGCCGTACGAGAGCACGCGCGAGCCCTTCCTTGCTGCCGAACTCGTTGTAGAGCGTCTGGCGTGACACCCCGGCCACCGCGGCCACATCGACCATCCGCACCGCGGACCACGGCCTGCGCGCGAGTGCCGTATAGGCGGCGTCCAAGAGCGATTCGCGCGCTGCGGGCATCTTAGCCTCCCTGGGGCGAGCGGCTCTGGAGCCAGATTTGACGCGTGCGGGAGCACTGTCAAGGGTTCGCGGCGGCTCCGAGGGGGCGCGAACTCACGGCTGTGCGCGCCCTGAGCGGGCATGAGCCCCGGGGCCGGTCCCGGCGGGCGTACCCGGCGCGGTCCGGTCCGGCGATCTCCCTCGCCCTGTTGTAGCCCCGTCCCGACGCGGGCAGATACGGTTCACCCATGCCCGACTACCGCGATGACCTGCGCCTCGCCCATGTCCTGGCGGACGCCGCCGACGCCGCGACGATGGACCGCTTCAAGGCGCTCGACCTGAAGGTCGAGACGAAGCCGGACATGACACCGGTGAGTGAGGCGGACAAGGCCGCCGAGGAACTCATCCGCGGGCATCTCCAGCGGGCCAGGCCGCGGGACGCGGTCCTCGGCGAGGAGTACGGCATCGAGGGCACAGGCCCGCGCCGCTGGGTCGTCGACCCGATCGACGGCACCAAGAACTACGTCCGGGGCGTGCCCGTGTGGGCCACGCTGATCTCCCTGATGGAGGCGGGCGAGGGCGGCTACCAGCCGGTCGTCGGTGTCGTCTCCGCGCCGGCGCTGGGCCGTCGTTGGTGGGCGGCGAAGGGACACGGCGCCTTCACCGGCCGCAGCCTGTCCTCCGCGACCCGGCTGCGGGTGTCCAGCGTCTCCCGGATGACCGACGCGTCCTTCGCGTACTCCTCGCTGTCCGGCTGGGAGGACCAGGGCCGCCTCGACGGTTTCCTCGACCTCACGAAGGCGGTCTGGCGCACCCGTGGCTACGGCGACTTCTGGCCGTACATGATGGTCGCCGAGGGCTCGGTCGACATCTGCGCCGAACCCGAGCTGTCGCTCTGGGACATGGCCGCGAACGCGATCATCGTGACCGAGGCGGGCGGCACGTTCACCGGCCTCGAGGGCCGCCCCGGCCCGCACAGTGGCAACGCGGCCGCGTCCAACGGTCTTCTCCATGACGAGATGCTGGGTTATTTGAACCAGCGCTACTGAGGTGCGGATTGCGGCTGCGGCTGCGGCTGCGGCTGCGGCTGCGGCGTGACTGTGGCCCACCCGGCTGCCGCCCGGCGCCATGCCGTGGTGGAGGCCCGAACCGGAACCCGGTCGTGGAGCTCGGCACCGGCGGCACCGGCAGTACCGCCGGGACCGCTGAGCAGTCCTGCCGGGCCCGGGACTGGTGAGCAACCCCGGGCGCCCCCGAACTCACGGCACGCGCCCCCTTGTTGACCCTCTCTTTAACTGCGACTCTGAGAGCTCCCCCACTTGTGAACTTGTGAACCGTTTCTCTTTGCGCTCCGATCAGGGGCCGGGGAGCACACGGCTCACCGAGGAGGTGGCTCCAGCCCATGCTCGTCCGCGACGCCATGAGCACGGTGGTCCTCACCATCGGCCCGGCACACACCCTCCGGCAGGCGGCCCGCCTGATGTCCGCGCGCCACGTCGGCGCGGCGGTGGTCCTCGACGAGGACTCCTCCGGCCTCGGCATTCTCACCGAGCGCGACATCCTCAACTCCCTCGCCCACGGCCAGAACCCGGACTCGGAGACCGCAGGCAGCCACACCACGACCGACGTCGTCTTCGCGGCACCCACCTGGACCCTGGAGGAAGCCGCGGCCGCGATGTCGCACGGCGGCTTCCGGCACCTGATCGTGCTCGACGGCGGCGGCCCGGTGGGCATCGTCTCGGTCCGCGACATCATCCGCTGCTGGGCACCTGCCCGACAGCACGTACCGGCCTGAGCGGGCCGGTCACCCCGGCCCCAGCACGTCGGCGGGCGTGAACTCCCGGATCGATCCCGGGGGTTCACGCCCGCCCCCGGCCCGCCCCCGAGAGGCGCGGCTCCCTGACCCCGTGCCGGACTCGATTCATGATGGATCTTGTCCAAATCAAGGTTCAATCTAAAATCACACCCATTCGGGATCTGGTTCACCTGCTGTTACGCTGACCTGTATGAGTGACCTGTTGGAACGACTGCGCGGACGTGGATGGCGGATGACCGCGCAGCGACGTGTCGTGGCCGAGGTCCTCGACGGCGACCACGTCCATCTGACGGCCGACGAGGTGCACGCCCGCGCCGTGGCCAAGCTGCCCGAGATCTCCCGGGCGACGGTCTACAACACGCTGGGCGAGCTGGTCTCGCTCGGCGAGGTGCTGGAAGTCGCCACGGACAAGCGCGCCAAGCGCTACGACCCGAACGCGCACCGTCCGCACCACCACCTGGTCTGCGCCCGATGCGGGGCGATCCGCGACGTCCACCCCGTCGGCAACCCGCTCGGCGACCTCCCCGACTCGGAGCGCTTCGGTTTCGCCGTCTCCGACGTCGTAGTGACCTACCGGGGCGTCTGCCCGGACTGCGCGGCCATGGCGGCGTAGAGCCCCGCGAACGCACGTGAAACGCATATGAACGGACACGAGAGCCCCGGCACGCCGCGCGCGCCGGGGCTCTCCCGCGATCAGGGACGACCGGCCCGCAGACGAACGCCGTTCGACGTTCCCTGTTCGCCGTTCACGATTCACCGTTCGCTGCAACGCTTCCGCGTCGGGGCCGCAAACGAACCGAGGGCCGGAACCCTTTCGGATTCCGGCCCTCGGCCTTCAGTAGCGGGGACAGGATTTGAACCTGCGACCTCTGGGTTATGAGCCCAGCGAGCTACCGAGCTGCTCCACCCCGCGTCGATGAACTGAACAGTACGTCAAGACGGTGGCTCGCGCAAATCCATTGACCACACGCCCCGATGCGGCCCCGGCAGCCCTTCGAGCCCGACCGTCCGGCGACACGGTTCCCCCGGCAGGACTGCCCGCACAGGGCCCCGGAAGCGACCCCCGAACGGTGACGGCACCGGGCCACCCCCTGTCCGACCACCCGCTGTCCGACCATCCCCTACCCGGACGGTGCGTCGAACGGAGCCGGTCCCGGACTGGACTCTGTGCCCCGTACAGGCCCGAGCCCCGGCAAGCCCACACAGGGGCCGACCCGGACGAGAAGTCACCCGGCCGCCCCCTGCCCAGCCTCACTCCCGCCGCCGGCCCCTCACGCGGACAGTTCCTCCCGCAAGGCGTCCCGCAGTCGCGCTGCCCGCTCGGAGACCTCCGCGGGCCCCAGCGACACGGCCCGGTCGGCCCACCCCTGGCCCTCCGCGAGTTCCCCGCGCCGCGCGTACACGAGCGCCAGCCGAAGCGCCGCCCGGCCGTGGCCCGCGTCGGCCGCGCGGGTCCACCAGAGCGCCGCCTCCGGCTCGCTCCCCTCGCGGGCCAGCAGCAGCCCGAGGTTGAAGGCACCGTTGCGCGACCCGGCCTCGGCGGCCTCGCGGTACCAACGCGCCGCCTCCACCACGTCGCCCCGCGCCGCGGCCAGCATCCCGACCCGTACCTGCGCACGCCGGTGCCCCTGGGACGCGGCCCGCTCGTACCACTCCTCGCACTCGCTCTTCTCCTGCGCCGGCTCCCCGAGTTCATGCGCGGGCGCCGGGGGCCGCCGGGCGTCGAGCACGGCGGCGAGGCGGTACGCGGCCTCGGCGCTGCCCCCTCCCGCGGCGCACCGCAGATGCCGCTCGGCCGCCGGCTCGTCGCCCTCCCGCAGCCGCGCGATGCCCACCTGAAGCGCCGCCTCCGTGTGCCCGGCGGCGGCCGCGCGCTCGTACCACCGCAGCGCGGCGGCGTCGTCGCCCTCGGTGGCGCGTCCTGCGTGCAGGATGCCGAGGTTGAACGCGGCGTCCACGCTCCCGGCCTCCGCGGCCTTGGAGAACCACGGCTCGGCTCCGGCCGCGTCGCCGACCTGGAGCAGCAGGATCGCCAGGGCGTTGGCGGCCTCGCGGTGACCGGCGTACGCGGCCCTGCGGTACCACTGCTCGGCCTGCGCGGTCCGTCCCTGCTCGGCACAGAGCAGCCCGAGGTTGTACGCGCCGTTCACGTCGCCGGCGTCCATCGCGGCCCGGTACCACCGCTCCGCGGTCTGGGTCTCGCCCCGCTCGGCATGCAGCGCGCCCAGCGCGTTGGCGGCGTTCCCGTCCCCGTCCTGGGCGGCCCGCAGCCACCAGACGGCGGCGCTGTCGGGGTCCCCGGCGTCGCGCAGCAGGAACCCGAGGGCGCACGCGGCGCGCGCCTCCCCGTCCTTGGCGGACGTCAGATACCAGCGCCCGGCCTCCTTGAGATCGCCGCGCTTCTCCAGGATCGCCCCGAGATGCAGCGCGGCCCTTCGGTGCCCGCGCGCGGCGGCCTGCCGGTACCACTGCTCGGCGGCCTGCCCGGCGGCGCCGATGACACCGTTGTCGCCCACGGCCTCGCCCGAGTCCAGGGCCTTGCGGTCGAGCGTGCGCGCCAGCCGGTACGCGGCCTCGCGGTGCCCTCGCTCCGCGGCGGCCCGCATCCACTGCTCGGCACCCACGTCGCTACGATGCTCCAGCAGATCGGCGAGCGCGTAGGCACCCAGGGGGTGGCCCTGCTCGGCGGACTGGCGCAGCCAGTACTCGGCGGCGGGCTCGTCACCGCGCTCACGGTGGTGCCGGCCGAGCGCGTGCGCGGCGGCGGCGCTTCCGGCCACGGCGGCGATCCGCCACCATCCGGCGGCTTCGTCGGCGTATCCGCGCTGGTAGAGGAGGACACCCAGATTGTTGGCGGCGGCACGGTCACCGGCGGAGGTGGCGGCGCGCAACTGCGGTTCCGCCGCGTCGAGATCACCGCGGCGCAGCAGCATGGCCCCGAGGACGCTCATCGCCTCGACGTCGCCGGCCTGTGCGGCCGACCACTGGCGCGCCTCCTCGGCAGCCTCGCCGGTCTCGTCCCGGTCGGAGGACTGCGTGAGATCCGCAGGCTGCTCGAAGTCGGCAGACTGCGCAAACCGCCCTGTATCCAACAGAGTTGCCTTGTCCCCCATAACGTCCATCGTCGCACCACCTGCAACCTGGGTACACCTGGTATACCGCAGCCAGTGAGGTCACTTCAGCGTTTTGTCGACATGCCCACAGAGAGACAAGTCAAACACAGATCGCCCAACTCCCCTCGCATGTCGCGGCACTTCACACGAGTCGCCAGGTCACCGACGCACCCCGGCGTGGCGTCACACGCCGAAGGCCCGGATCCATGAACTGGATCCGGGCCTTCGACTTCAGTAGCGGGGACAGGATTTGAACCTGCGACCTCTGGGTTATGAGCCCAGCGAGCTACCGAGCTGCTCCACCCCGCGCTGTTGTTCCTCAACCGTATCACGGCGCGGGGTGGGCTTCTGACCAGCCGTTTCCAGGGCTCTTCTAGCTGCCCGGACTACTGCTCGGGCTGCTGCTCGGACTACTGCTCGGGTCGGCGCTGGGGCTCGCGCCCGCACCGCCACTCTTGTCGGCGCCCTTGCCGGCCGTCTTGTCCGCGCCGGAACCGCCGGTGGTCTTGTCCGCCTTGGCCTGCGCGTCCTCGGCCCGCTTCAGCGCGTCCTCGAGGTTCTTCTGTGCCTCGCCGTACGCCTTCCAGTCGCCCTTCTTGAGGGCTTCCTGCCCTTGGTCGAAGGCCTTCTGGGCGTCGTCGAGCGCGGCCTGGACCGTCGGATTGCTCGACGTCGGCGGCTTGGTGGTGCCTGTGTCCGGCGGCTGGGTCGAACTCTCGGCCCCGAACACCTTGTTGAGCGCCTGGCCCAGCGTGTCCTCGAAGGCGGTGCTGCCTCCGTAGGTCACCAACACCTTGCGCAGCAGCGGGTACTTGAGATCGCCACCACGGACGTAGACGGGCTCCACGTAGAGCAGTCCGCCGTCGAGCGGCACGGTCAGCAGGTTGCCGTACTCGACTTCCGAGTCGCCGCCTCTGAGGAGTCTGATGGACTCGGCGATGGACGGCTCGGAGTTGAACTGGCTCTGCACACGCTTGGGTCCGTCGACCGTTCTGCCGGTCGGCAGCTTCAGAATGCTGATCTTCCCGTAACCGGGCGTCCCCGCCTCGGCGTTGACCGACACGAACGCGCTCAGGTTGTCACGGCCGTTGGGTGTCATCGTCGTCGTCAGCGAGAACGCCTGCGACGAATCCCCCGGCAGCTTCATGCTCAGGTAGTACGGCGGCACCGCGCTGCCCGACCTGTTCGTCGGGTCGTCCGGGACCTGCCACACCTCGCTGCCGCTCAGGAACGTCTGGGCGTCCTTCACGTGGTAGCGGGTGAGCAGTTCGCGCTGGACCTTGAACAGGTCCTGCGGGTATCGCAGATGAGCCATCAGCTCGGGCGAGATCGACTTCCGCGACTGCACCGTGTCCGGGAACGCCTTCATCCAGGTCTTCAGGACCGGGTCCTCGGTGTCCCACTGGTACAGCTTGACCGCGCCGGTGTACGCGTCGACGGTCGCCTTCACCGAGTTGCGGATGTAGTTGACCTGGTTCTGCTGGGCCACCACCGCGCGCTGGTTGTTGGCCGCCGTCAGCGAGTCCGCCGTGGTGTCGCCGAGCGTGGTGCGCGAGGCGTACGGATAGCCGTTGGTGGTGGTGTACGCGTCGACGATCCACTGGATCTTCCCGTCGACGACCGCCGGGTAGGCGTCGCCGTCGATGGTCAGCCAGGGGGCCACCGCCTCGACCCGGTCCTTGGGCGTGCGGTTGTACAGGATCCGCGAGCCCTCGCCGATGGCGCCCGAGTACAGGATCTGCGGCTCGCCGAACGCCACCGCGTACGCGGCCCGGTTGACCGGACTCGCCAGGCTCACACCGCTCTTGCCCTTGTAGCTGGTGGTCTTCTCACCGGTGTCGTCGGAGTAGTCGATCTCCTTCTGGGGACCGCCGACGATCGAGTACTGGGTGGTCTTCTCGCCGTAGTAGATCTGCTGCTTGTACGAGCCGAGGTCGCCCTTGGACGGCAGGTTGTACTCGGTGAACACCGGGCGGCCCTCGCTGTCGGCCGTGGTGCCCTTGGCCGCGACGACGCCGTATCCGTGCGTGTACCGGAAGTGGTCGTTGATCCAGTTGTTCTTCGGGATGCCCGCGAGGTTCAGTTCGCGCAGACCGAGGACGGTGTCCTGCTCCTTGCCGTCCTTGCTGTACCGGTCGACGTCCAGGTTCGACGGGAAGCCGTAGTAGTTCCGGACCTGCTGGAGCTGCTGGAAGGTCGGCGACACGACGTTCGGGTCCATCAGCCGGATGCTCGCGACGGTGTCGGCGTCGTCACGGAGCTCGGACTTGTCCTTGGTGTCGCTCGCCCCCGGGTAGTCCTGCACATCGGTGCCGGCGATCCCGTACGCCTCGCGGGTCGCCTTGAGGTTCTTCTCGACGTACGGCGCTTCCTTGGCCTGCTCGTTGGGCTCGACCTGGAACTTCTGGACTATCGCGGGGTACAGGCCGCCGATGAGGACGGCCGAGAGCACCATGAGGCCGAAGCCGATCACGGGCAGCTGCCAGGTCCGCCGCCACAGCGTCGCGAAGAAGAGCAGCGCGCAGATGACGGCGATGCAGAACAGGATCGTCTTGGCGGGCAGATACGCGTTCGCGTCGACGTAGCGCAGGCCCGTCCAGTTGCCGGTCGCCTTGAAGTCGCTGGACTTCACGGCGAGTCCGTACCGGTCGAGCCAGTAGGCGACCGCCTTCAGGGCGACGAAGACACCGAGGAGCACCGAGAGGTGCCCGGTGGCCGCGGCCGTGGCACGCGCTCCCGGGCTGGTGATCCGCAGACCGCCGTACAGGTAGTGCGTGAGCGCGGCGGCGATCAGCGAGAGCACGGCGGCGGCGAAGCCGAAGCCGAGCAGGAAGCGGTACCAGGGCAGGTCGAAGGCGTAGAACGAGACGTCGAGGTGGAACTGGGGGTCCGTCTGATGGAAGGGGACTCCGTTCACCCACATCAGCCATGTGCGCCACTGGCCCGACGCGGAGGCGCCGGCGATCAGACCCACCAGGGACGTGATCGCGAGCAGCAGCCAGCGCTTGTAGGGCGCGATGCCCATGCGGTACCGGTCGAGGCTCTGCTGCTCCATCGACATGGCGCTCAGCGGCGGACGCAGCCGGTGCGCCAGCCAGATGTTGAAGCCCACCGCGGCCGCCATCAGCAGACCGAAGACGAAGAAGAGCCCGATCTTGGTCCACAGTGTGGTGGTGAAGACCGACGAGTAGTGGACCGAGCGGTACCAGAGCCAGTCCGTCCAGAACCCCGCGAACATGACGAAGGCCATGGCCAGTACGGCCAGTACGCCCAGTGTCATGAGCAGGGTCCTGACGCGCCGGGACGGCCGGCCCACTCTGATCCGTGGCCCCGTCGGGCCTCCGCCACGATCCGGCATCTGGAAAGCCAAGGTGCGCACCTCGAAGTCGCTGTCGATTCCGTCGGGCCCCCGTGTCGGTGGACCGTCAGCAAGGCTCCGTGATCGAGGAGCCTCATCTATGCAACTTACTCACGCTTTACTCGGTTCCCGATTCAGGTCACGAACGAGGCAGGATTGTGACCATGTCCAACACTCCCATGGCAGCGAGCCCCCTGACCCGGGCCGTACTCGAAATCGACGAGTACGCCTCCGGCCTCGGCTGGGACCAGCCCGCCCGCCTCTTCGCCCTCGTAGACACCGCACGGCTGCGGACCCAGGAACCCGGTCTCGCCGCTCAGCTCAACCTGGAGAACGCCCAGGAGACCACCGGTCTCACCCCCGTCGAGCAGGAGGAGATCCCTGTCGGCAAGCCGCTGGACGAGTTCCTCGGCACCATCGCCTGGCCGGACGCCGTCGTCGGCTGCGCGCTCACCGTCGAGCGGCTGATGCTGCCGCCGTCGGCGGAGGCGTCCGTCCCGGAGGGTCTGAGCGGCAAGAAGCTGACCCAGTGGGTCGCCGCGCATCCGGACCGCCAAGAGGTCCGCATGACGGTCGGTGTGCTGCGTGACGGCACCCGCGACTCGGCAGTGCGGCTGCGCGAGAAGGACGCGCCGACGGAGGTGCTCACGGGCGCGGGCCTCGTTCCGGGCCTCGCCGAGGCGCTGTCGGCGACGTTCGCGGACTGATCGGCGCACGGACGGGACCGGGGGCGCTCCGCGGTTCGCGGGGCGCCCCCGGTCACGGACGGGCGGTGTCCGTCAGCCCTTGGCAGTGCACTTGGGCAGATCGGCGGTGCGGCCCGCGTCGATGTCCTTGAGAGCCTTCATCGCGTCGCCGAGGGTGCCGACCTTGACGAGCTTCAGCCCGTCGGGGGTGTCCTTGGCGGCCTCGGCGCAGTTGTCCTTCGGCGTCAGGAAGTACTGGGCGCCCTTGTTGCGCGCGCCGACCGTCTTCATGTCGATGCCGCCGATGGGGCCGACCTTGCCGTCGTCGTCGATGGTGCCGGTGCCGGCCACGAACTTGCCTCCGGTGAGGTTCCCCGGAGTCAGCTTGTCCACGATGCCGAGCGAGAACATCAGACCCGCGCTCGGGCCGCCGACGTCGGCGAGCTTGATGTCGATGGTGAACGGGAACGTGTGGTCCGTCCCGGCCGAGATCCCGACGATGGCGCGGTTGGTACCGCCGTCGTCCGACTTGGCCGTGGTGATCGTCACGTCCTTGGTCGCGGTCGCCGTCGTGTGCTCCTTCACGGCGGCGGCCTGCTCCTTGGCGGGCACGATCCTGAACACGACCTTCTCGCCGGGCTTGTGCTTGGTGACGAGTTTCGCGACGTCGTCCGGGGCCTTCACGGTCGTACCGTCGACGGCCTTGATGACGTCACCGGCGTGCAGCCGGCCCTCGGAGGGCGAACCCTTGACGACGGTGGAGACGATCACCCAGGACTTCACGGGGATGCCCAGCGCCTTCATGGCGGACACCTTGGCGCTCTCCTGGGACTGGCTGAACTCCTCGGCGTTCTCCTGCGTCGACTGCTGCTCGGTCTTGCCACCCGGGTAGAGCGTGTCGTGCGGCACGATCTTGCTGTCGTGCGCCAGCCATCCGTACACGGCCTCGACGAGGTTCATGTTGTAGTCGGCGCTCGTGACCCGCACCGTGGTCATGTTCAGGTGACCGGTCGTCGGATACGTCTTGCGGCCCGAGATCTGCAGCACCGGCTCACCGTCGTGGTCACCCAGTGTGTTCACCGTGGGACCCGGTGACATCTCCGAGTACGGCACTTTGATGAACACTCCCGCGCACAGGAGCGCGATCAGGATCAGAGTGGAGGCGAGCATCGTCGCGGTGCGGCGTGGCATGGAACGACAGTACGGGACAGTGATGTATGCGCACCGTCGGGGCCGTCCGTACGTGGAGGGTCCGGAGCCCGCCCGAACGGCACGAATGCCGTGTTCCGGGCGGTGATCCGAAGCGTTCCACACGGCTGCGGGCCGACCGGAGGCCGGAAGCGGTCCGTCGAACGCCCGGGCGCATAGCGCGGGCGTGAGGGGGACGGACCCCGGACCTCAGACGGCGTCGGAGTGGGACTTCTCCCGCACGTCGGTCCGCTCCATGGCCTCACGGAAGCGCGTGTATCCCGCGAGCTCGACACCGTCTCCCGCGGCCTTGCGATTCCGGCCGGCCCAACCGCCCCACAGACTGGCACCGATCGCGGCCATCAGCGGAATCAGCAACCAGGCAAGCGCCGCCATGTCGACCTCCCATCCCCATGAGCGACCTGACTGATCAGCAGATTTAACATCCGCACTGTTCAGCAGATTAACCATCCGCACTGTCAACGCTCACGGCAGGGCCCCGGTTACGCAACCGGACGAGGGTGAGAAGTCGGTCAGCCCCCGGTAAGCCTCGGGAGGGAGGAGATCCGGCCGGTCTCAGCAGGCGCCGACCCACTCCTGGGAGCCGTCGGAGAACCTCTGGTGCTTCCAGATCGGCACCTCGTGCTTGAGATCGTCGATCAGCATGCGGCAGGCCTCGAAGGCCTCGCCGCGGTGCGGGCACGAGACGGCGACGATCACGGCCAGGTCCCCGACACGCAGGTCACCGACCCGGTGAACGGCGGCCAGAGCCCGTACCGGATAGGCGGCGGCCACCTTCTCGGCGACACGGCGCATCTCCGCCTCGGCGGTGGGGTGGGACGAGTACCCGAGCTCGTCGACGTCGGCGCCCGCGTCGTGATTCCGCACGGTTCCCACGAACAGCGCGGTCCCCCCGGCGGCGTCGTCCCCCACCGCCTTGAAGACCTCGTCCAGGGAGAGCGGTTCGTCGCGGATCGCGAGCAGCCGGATCGGATCCTGCGCGGCCCGCTCACCGGGGTGGTCATAGGTAGGTGCCATGCCTCCCATCGTGCCGCACGCCGCCGACCCCGTGGAATACGGCTTTCACCCGGCACGCGCGCGTACGGCTTGGAACCTCCTCCAGAACAGTCCTGCGTGCCGTTGAGCCGTGTCGGGGGCCGGGGGCGCCGTAGAGTCGTGAGGCTGTGAGGTCGTGGGGCCGTGAGGTCCTGAGGTCGTAGAGCCGTGAGGTCGTGGGGTTGTGTCGCGCTGTGGGGCTCACGCCACGGCGCGGCGCGGGCCCGGGGTCAGAATCTGCGCCGGGCCTTCCGGGCCCGGCGGACCACCGCCGCCGCGCCCAGCAGCGCCACCGTCGCGCCCGCCGCGCCCGCCGCGGTCGCGTCCTTGCGGCCCAGCCGCCGGCCGGCCACCGTGTGCCGCCCCGCGACCTCCTCCAGCAGCTCCGCCAGAACCTCTTCGTTGGTCCAGCGCGGCCGCCATCCCGCATCGTGCAGCCGGCTCCCGCTCACCACCCAGGGGTACATCGTGTAGGCGAGGTCCCCGGCGGGCGAGGGAGTGAGCCCGATCCGGTGAAGCCGGGCGGCGGCACCCAGCGCGACCGCGGACGGCAGCTCCATCCGCCGGATCCCGCTCAGCTCCTCCACCTCCTCCTGCTCCAGCCACCCGTCGCACCCGACGGCCAGCTCGCCCTCGACCTTCTCGACGACCGCGTACTCCAGCGCCGCGCACAGGTCCTCGACGTGGCAGAACTGCCAGGCGGGCCTCGACCCCGCCACCACGAGCAGCCGGGGAGACTCGAAGTACCTGGTCAGCGCGGTGTCCGTACCGCCACCGACGAGTACCGCGGGCCGTACGACGGTCACATTCAGCCCGGGGTGCGCCCGCGGCGCGCGGCGCGCGAGCCGCTCGATCTCCAGCAGGTCGCCGACGCCCGTCGCCTCGGCTGTCGCCCGCAGTTCGGCGTCCTCGGACAGCGGCAGTTCGTTGTCGGGCAACGCTCCGTAGACCATCGCCGACGTGCACAGCACGACCCGGTGGACCCCGGCCGCCGCGGCGGCCGTGAGCACGGTCTGCGTCCCCCGGACGTTGTAGGCGGTCCGGGCCGCCGCGTCCGTCTCCAGATCGAGGTCGAGCGCCAGATGGACCACGACGTCCGCCCCGCGCAGCTTCTCGGCGATGGCCGGGTCCCGGACGTCCAGGATGTGCCACTGGGCGTCGGCGCACTCGCCGCGCCGCTCGTCGATGGCGACGACCTGCCTGATCTCCTCGCTGGCGGCCAGCCGCTCGGTGAGCAGCGCCCCCACACCGCCCGCGGCGCCGGTCACCGCGACGACGGGGCCGCGCGAGGCTGGGCTGGTTGAGTGGTTTCGCGCTGCGCGAACCTGCGGATCTGGGGAACTCACCGGGCGTCTCCAGCGGTTGTCTTCAGTAACGGGCACGTGTGACGCGCCCCTACCAGGTGGCATCCATCCTGCCGCAGGCGACGAGTCGGCGAAGCACCGAGGCCCGATCGGGTTCAGGTGTCTACGCTGGGTGGTGTTGTGGGCAGCCGCCGTCGGAACGAACCGGCGGCCTTACCAGCCGAGGAATCCCGTGAGTGACACCCCATTCGGATTCGGCCTTCCGCCGGAGGAGCCGGACAACGGCGACGAGGGCAAGAAGAAGGACCAGCAGGACGGCGGTGGCCAGGGACCGTTCGGTTTCGGGCCGCCCGGAGCCGGCGGTCCCGGAGCCGACAATCCGCTCGCAGCCATGTTCGGTTCGATGAACCCCAACGACCTGGGCGCCGCGTTCCAGCAGCTGGGGCAGATGCTCTCGTACGAGGGCGGACCGGTGAACTGGGACATGGCCAAGCAGATCGCCCGGCAGACGGTCGCCCAGGGCACCTCTGACGGCACCAAGGACGCGAGCGTCGGCCAGGCCGAGCGGCTCGCGGTCGAGGAGGCCGTCCGGCTGGCCGATCTGTGGCTCGACGACGCGACGTCCCTGCCGTCCGGAGCCGCCTCCGCGCTGGCCTGGAGCCGCGCGGAATGGGTCGAGGCGACCCTGCCCGTGTGGAAGGAGCTCGTCGACCCGGTCGCCGAGCGGGTCGGCGCGGCCATGGGCGATGTGCTGCCCGAGGAGATGCAGGCCATGGCGGGCCCGCTGATCGGCATGATGCGCTCCATGGGCGGCGCCATGTTCGGTACGCAGATCGGCCAGGCCGTCGGCGTGCTCGCGGGCGAGGTCGTCGGGTCGACCGACATCGGTCTGCCGCTCGGCCCGGTCGGCAAGGCCGCGCTGCTGCCGCTGAACATCGAGTCGTTCGGCAAGGACCTGAGCGTCCCCCAGGAGGAGGTGCGGCTCTATCTCGCCCTGCGCGAGGCCGCCCACCAGCGCCTGTTCGCGCACGTGCCGTGGCTGCGCTCTCACCTGTTCGGCGCTGTCGAGGGATACGCGCGCGGGATCAAGGTCGACACCGCCAAGCTGGAGGACGTGGTCGGGCAGTTCGACCCGCAGAACCCCGAGGAGCTCCAGCAGGCACTCCAGCAGGGCATGTTCCAGCCGGAGGACACGCCGGAGCAGAAGGCGGCGCTGGCCCGCCTGGAGACGGCGCTCGCGCTGGTCGAGGGCTGGGTGGACGCGGTCGTCCACTCGGCCGCCAAGCCCCGGCTCACGTCGGCCGACGCGCTGCGCGAGACGCTGCGCCGCCGCCGCGCCACGGGCGGTCCCGCCGAACAGACGTTCGCCACGCTCATCGGCCTTGAGCTGCGCCCGCGCCGGCTGCGCGACGCCTCGCGCCTGTGG
Source organism: Streptomyces sp. NPDC005281 (assembly GCF_040607495.1). Lineage (NCBI taxonomy): Bacteria > Bacillati > Actinomycetota > Actinomycetes > Kitasatosporales > Streptomycetaceae > Streptomyces > Streptomyces sp. NPDC005281. The sequence continues at coordinate 190,533 of NZ_JBEXGX010000012.1, forward strand.
GCCTCGCTCACCGACGCGCGCGGTGTGGACGGCCGGGACGGTCTGTGGGCCCACCCGGACATGCTGCCGACGGCGTCCGACCTGGACGACCCGGACGGCTTCGTGCACCGCGAGCACATGGACTTCTCCGAGCTCGACAAGATGCTCGGCGAGGCCGCGAGCGGCACCGCCGAGAAGCCGAACCTGAAGAAGGACGGCGACACCGACGGCTCCGAGGACTCCGGCAAGGGCGACGGCACGGAGTGAGCCTGTACGACGACGCGGTCCTCGTACTGAAGAGCTACGAGGGCCAGGAAGAACTGCGCCAGGCCTATCTGGACCACCTGTCCGAGCACCCGGACGGAATGTGGAAGGCCTGCCACGCCGGGCACCTCACGGCGAGCGCCCTGGTGATCGACCCGTCACGCGGGCGGGTGCTGCTGACGCTGCACCGCAAGCTCCAGATGTGGCTCCAGATGGGCGGGCACTGCGAGCCGGGCGACTCGACCCTGGCCGGGGCCGCCCTGCGCGAGGCGGCCGAGGAGTCGGGCATCGAAGGTCTGACCCTGCTGCCCGGCGGCCCGGTGACGCTGGACCGGCACGCCATCCCGGCGCCGTGCCACTGGCATCTGGACGTCCAGTACGCGGCCCTCGCCCCGGCCGACGCCGTCGAGGCCATCAGCGACGAGTCCCTGGACCTGCGCTGGTTCGGGTACGACGAGGTCGCCGGGGTGGCCGACGATTCGGTCGTACGACTCCTGGAGGCGGCCTGCGCCCGGCTGTGACCGGCGCCGGAAGCCAGCAGCGGCGCACACGAGCGAGCGGAGGTAAGGGGCAATCGTCATTGACGGTCGCCCCTTACCTCCGCTCGCCGGCCCGTCGCTTCCCGGACGGGCTGCCGTCAGCTCCAGGCGTTGCCCTGGTTCTGCGCGTGCACGCCCTGCTGGCCCATGCCGTACTGGGCGCGCAGCCCCTGGCCGATCACCGCGTTCTGCGGCGGCAGCAGTTCACTCGGCTGCACGAGCACATAGCCGGTGCCCATGAAGCTGAGTTCCCAGCCCTCACCGGTGTTGCCGCGGCGACGCCACACTCCCGAGGAGTGGGTCTGGGCCTGCATCTGCACGCGCAGACCGGTGGACCACGCGACGATCGCGTCGGCGTCGCAGTTGACGTACCGGTCCGGGGTGACCTGCATCATCAGTGGCGACCCGGAGGTCACCAGCGCCACCTTGCCGCGCCCCGTGATGTTGAGCTGGTACTTGCCCGAGCCGGAGATGCCGTACTGGCTGTCCACGGCGATGACCTCGTGATGCAGTCCGGAGTCCATCGCCAGCACATAGGCGCTGTCGACGGTCAGACCGTCCTGGTCGACGTCGAGGACGTGCACGTGCTGGCCGAGGTTGGCCAGGTAGACCGTGCCCTGCCCGTGGCAGCGCATCAGGTCGAGGCCCTCACCGGTGTACGCACGCGCCCGGTGCTGGCTGCTGTTCTGGTACTCGGCGTCGAACTCGACGAGACCCTGGTACGCGACCATGGTGCCCTTGCGGGCGAGGATGTCGTCGTGACCCTCCAGGACGACGCGCAGCATCTGCGAGTTCTGCAGGCTGTAGCGGTCCTGGGTCTGCTGTTCGTTGTAGCCGAAAAGCGGGCTCTGCATGATGTCCTGCTCCCCCTCAGCCCCGGACTCGGAGGCGGTCGGTGCTGTCCTCGCTGGGCTGGACGACGACGATGCCCTGTCCGGAGAACGCCATCTGGAAGGCCTCACCGCTGCCGCGTCCGATCAGCGACTGCGCCTTGAAGCTGCGCTTGCCCTTCACCTTGAGGTTCGGGGACCAGGCGACGAGCGCGTCCGGGTCGACGTACGTCTCGTCCTCACCGCCGCCGCAGTCGACGACGATCGGTGTACCCCGGGAGGTCAGCGCGACCCAGCCCTGACCGGAGATCTTGGTGTTCCACAGACCCTGCCCGGCGAACTTGGCGAGCCCCTTCACGCGCTCGACACCCCAGGTGAGGTGGGCGTCGAAGGCGAGCAGATTGGTCGCGTTGACGGAGATCGCGTCCCCGTTGAGGTTGATGACGACGACGTTGGCCCCGTAGTCGGCCAGGTAGAGCAGGCCGTCTCCGGAGCACTTCATGAGGGACGCCCCCTCGCCGGTCATCCAGTCGCGGGCGATCTGGCGTACGGCGGGCGGGTTGGGCTCGTACTGGACGAACCCTTCGTAGGCGACCATCGACCCCACGCGCGCGAGGAGGTCGTTTCCGGTCTGCATGGCGACCTTCAGCATGTGATTGCCGTGGTTCTCCATGCGCGCGGTGACAGGTGCAGGGGCGAAGCCCGCGAGTGGCTGGTTCATGACGGGCTCCCTCAGACCTCGTACGGCTGGACGACGACGAAACTGCCTGGCGCGGCACGGAACTGGAGGTTCACGCTCTCGCCGGTGTCACCGGCGTAGGCGTTCCGGCGCATCCTCACCTGGCTGGAGACGATCACCTGCGCGGCGGCGGACCAGGCGACGACGGCGTTGCAGTCGGCGAACGTCGTGGGGGTCACCGGCAGGACGACAGGGGCGCCGTGCGTCTTGACGACGATGGTGCCCGTCCCCTGGAACTGCATCGTGAACAGCGCGCCCCCGGGGATGCCGTGCCCCTCGATCCGGCGGACCTCGTACTGGAGGGACTCGTCGAAGGCGAGGACGTTCTCCGCGGAGACGCAGATCGCGTCCCCCTGGAGCTCGATGGGGTGCACATGGGTGGCGTTCTCGGCGAAGAACACCTGGCCCTGGCCGGTGCAGCGCATCAGCTGCATCTCCTGGCCCGTCGCGCTCCCTACGAGGCGGCCCGCGAACCCGGCGCCCTTGTAGCTGAAGTCGACCTTGCCCTGGTAGAGCACCATGCTGCCCTGGCGTGCCAGCACGGGCTGACCGCCGATGCCGAGATCGACCCGGATGAGCTTCTTGTTCTGCGGAGTCCACCGCTGGCCGGTGGGCGTCTCCTTGAAGGCCCCCAGAGCCGCAGACACACCGGCCCCGACCTGCGGAGTTCCCTGGGGCGCGCCGTACGGGGAGGGGGCGCCGGGCTGACCCGGGTACTGCCCGGGTGCCTGGCCCGGGATCTGGCCGTAGCCGGGGGGCGCCGTCGGGGGCTGCTGGCCGTATCCGGGAGGAGCGGCCGGTGCCTGCTGGCCGTAACCGGGCGGCAGGTGCGCCGGCTGGCCGGGCGGCTGCTGGCCGTATCCCGGCGGCGGACCGGGCGGCTGCCCGTAGGGCGCGGGTCCCGGCGGCGGGACAGCACCGCCCGGAGGGGTGTACAGCTGCGCCACGATCGTCGGGGCGCCGTGCACCGAGGGAGCGGGCATCGGAGCGTGCGGGGTGGCACCGGGGGGCGGCGCGAAACCCTGCGCGGGCGCCGGGGCGGGCGCCGACGGCGCGCCGAACGTGGGCGCGGCGGTTGCCTGCGCGGGCGGGCCGAAGGACGGCGTGGCGCCGGGCTGCGGGGCGGCAGGCGCCTCGTCGGCGACCTCGCCGCCGAAGTTCTTCAGCAGCGCGTCGAGGCCGCCGTCGAAGCCCTGTCCCACCGCGGCGAAGCGCCAGACGTCCTTGAGGTAGAAATCGCCCAGCATCACGGCGCGTTCGGTGGAGAACTCGGCACCGCTGAACGCGTACCGGGCCACCTCCTCGCCGCCCGCGACGACGCGGAGGTATCCGGGGGCGATCTGCGACATCTGGCCGGCGCCGTCGATCGTCGCCGTGAATGACAGCTTCTGGATCTGCGCCGGAATCCGGTCGAGGGTGACGCGGAAGGACTCCGTGTCACCCGACTGGGTACCGAGCAGCTGAATGGACTCCTCAGGAGACTTCGGCTGGTTGAAGAAGACGAAGTACCGGTCGTCCGCCAGCCGTTCGTCGGCGTCCAGGCCGAAGCAGCTGATGTCGAAGGTGAGTCCGGGGCCGGTGATCTGCACACCTACGTACAGATCTGTGCCCGCGGTGAGGTCACTGATCTTGGCCTTGTGGCCGCGTTGGAATTCCCTGGCCATGCGTAACGACCGTCCCCCATCCGGAATGCGAGTGCGTCGCGTCAGGCTAACGGCAAAGTCCGGAAGTGGACGAAGCCGGTGCAGACCCGGTACACAATCACACTCCCGGCGGGACGAGCCGGCGCCTACTCGTCGCGCGTCGCCGGAGGGTGGGGCAGCCGGTCCGCGGCGACGACGCCTTCGAGATAGCCGCGGGCGCGCTCGGTACGCGGATAGGCCTCCAGGAGCCGCCAGAAGCGGGGCCCGTGACCCGGTACGAGCAGGTGGGCGAGCTCGTGGAGGAGGACGTAGTCGACGACGTACTCGGGCATGCCCTGCAACCGGTGCGACAGACGGATGCTGCCCTCGGCGGGGGTGCAGGAGCCCCAGCGGGTGTTCTGGTTGGTCACCCAGCGCACCGACGAGGGCCGCGCCCGGCCGTCGAAGTAGTGGGCCGACAGCCGCTCGGCGCGTTCGGCGAGCTCGGTGTCGCCGAGCACCCGCCGGCTTTCCTGGGCGGCCAGTTTGTCGAGCATGACGGTCACCCAGCGCTTCTCCTCCGCCTCGGACATCCGGGCGGGGATGAGGACGACGGTACGGTCGCCCTCGCGGTACGCGGAGACCGTTCTGCGCCGTCGGGCACTCCTGCGGACCTCGATCGCGCTCGCCCCCGAACCGCTCGGCGGCGGGCGCGTCGTGCTGCGCTGTGATGCGGCGGCGCTGTGCGGTGGGTCGGCGGGCACGCCCTGACGTTACCTTCTGCACGTGGGGGAAGTCCCGCCCCGGGGACGGTTCGATGCCGATCCGCACTCTGCCCGTCTGATTCGTACGACGAACGGTGCCATCTGTGGACAACTTTCAGCGGGGTCCGGCAGGCACGGGCATGCTGGCATCCGGTCCGCGCTGCGGGAGTGCACCGCGGACATACGGTGACGTATGGACAGCTCTACGGGGGTAGGTCATGCATCCGATCGTGAAGCCCGCTCTGCGGCGCGGCTGGCGGGATCTCAACACCGTGCAGTTCGGAATGACACCGGCGCACGCGATGGTGCTGGGCCCGATGGACACGGCGACAGGCAGCTTTCTCGAACTGCTCGACGGGACACGCGGGATGCCGCTGCTGCGCGAGCAGGGGCGGGAGATGGGGCTGCCCGACGGCCATGTCGACGGACTGGTGGACCGGCTGGCCGGGTCCGGCCTCCTGGACGACACGACCGGAGGCGGCCCGGCCGCGGACGCCCTGCGCGAGAGGAAGGAGGCCATGGACCGGCTGCGCCCGGATCTCGCCTCCCTCTCCCTCGTCGCCCGCGAGCCGGGCGGGGCCGCCGAACGGCTGGCTGCCCGGCGCCGCCTTCGCGTGCGGGTGCGGGGCGCCGGCCGGGTGGGAGCTCTTGTGGCCGCGCTGCTCGCGGGCGCCGGCGTGGGCGAGGTAGAGGTGCGCGACCTCGGCCGAGTCGAGCCGTGGGACGTGGCGCCGGGCGGGCTCCCCGTCGAGTCCATCGGCGAGCGCCGGGAGGACGCCGCCCGGCGGGCGGTGCGCCGGGCCGCCCCGGACCGTCCGCCACGAGCCACCCCGGGGGAGCCGGAGAGGGAAGGGACGCGCGGGCTGTCCCTGGTGATCTTCGCTCCCCGGGACGGTCTCGCCGTCCACGCGCCCGACCCCCTGTCCGCCGAGGGCCTGATCGCCTCGGGGACTCCCCATCTGTACGCGGGGGTCGTCGAGGCGACCGGAGTCGTGGGTCCCCTGGTCCTGCCGGGCGAGACCGGCTGCGCGGGCTGTCTGGACCAGCGGCGCACGGACATCGATCCGGCCTGGCCGCGCCTCGTCGCGCAGTGGCGCTCCGGGCGGCAGCGCCGGGTGGGCGCCTGCGATCTCGCCCTGGCCGCGGCGGTCGCCGGACTCGCCACCAGCCACGCGCTCGCCTTCCTCGACGGAGATCCGCCCGTCGGCGCGGGGACCCGCTGGGAGGCGTCACTGCCCGGATGCGAGTGGCGGGCGACACCGGTCGGGGCGCATCCCGCCTGCTCCTGCGGCACCGCCAGGAAAACAAATGGCGAGCGGACTCCCGAGGACGGCGAAGCACACGAGACAATGGCAGGGCGACAGCCGCACGCGGCACAGCTTGCTGGGACCTGGAGGGCGCATGTCTGATCTTCCCCGGAAGGCAGTCACCCGGACTGCCAAACTGGCCGCGCTGCCACTCGGCTTCGCCGGGCGGGCGACCTGGGGGCTCGGGAAGCGGATCGGCGGAAAGTCGGCTGAGATCGTGGGCCGGGAACTCCAGCAGCGCACGGCCGAGCAGCTCTTCAAGGTCCTCGGGGAGCTGAAAGGCGGTGCGATGAAGTTCGGGCAGGCACTGTCCGTGTTCGAGTCGGCACTGCCTGAGGAGATCGCGGGCCCCTACCGGGCGGCGCTGACGAAACTCCAGGACGCGGCGCCTCCCATGCCGACGCGCACGGTTCACTCCGTGCTGGAGGAACGGCTCGGCGCGGACTGGGCCGAGCTGTTCGTGGAGTTCGAGGACAAGCCGTCGGCGGCGGCCTCGATCGGCCAGGTGCACCGGGCGGTGTGGCACGACGGGCGTGAGGTCGCCGTCAAGGTGCAGTATCCGGGCGCGGGCGAGGCTCTTCTGTCCGACCTGACCCAACTCAGCCGTTTCGCCCGGCTCCTGGGGCCCCTGATCCCCGGAATGGACATTAAGCCGCTCATCTCGGAGCTACGCGACCGGGTCTCCGAGGAGCTCGACTACGGCCTGGAGGCGCAGGCCCAGGCGGCGCACGCCGAGGAGTTCGCTGACGACCCGGACGTGCTGGTGCCCGCGGTGGTCCACCAGTGCGAGCAGGTCCTGGTGACGGAGTGGATGGACGGGGTGCCTCTGTCGGAGGTGATCAGCGCCGGCACACGCGAGCAGCGGGACCGTGCCGGCCAGTTGCTGGCCCGCTTCCTGTTCTCGGGCCCCGCCCGCACCGGCCTGCTGCACGCCGATCCGCATCCGGGCAACTTCCGTCTGCTGCCGGACGAGAAGAGCGGCTGGCGTCTGGGTGTCCTGGACTTCGGCACGGTGGACCGGCTCCCCGGCGGCCTGCCCCAGCCGATCGGCGACTCCCTCCGCATGACGCTGGACGGTGACGCCGAGTCGGTCTACGAACTGCTCTGCGAGGAAGGCTTCGTCAAGGAGTCGATAGACCTCGAACCCGACGCGGTCCTCGACTATCTGCTGCCGATCATCGAACCGGCCGAGGTGGACGAGTTCACCTTCACCCGCACCTGGATGCGCAGTCAGGCCGCCCGCATCGCCGATCCGCGTTCCCCCGCCCACCAGTTGGGCAGGCAGTTGAACCTGCCGCCCTCCTACCTCCTCATACACCGGGTGACGCTCAGCACCATAGGTGTCCTGTGCCAGCTCGGCGCGACGGTCCGTCTGCGTGACGAACTGGAGGAGTGGCTGCCGGGGTTCGTGTCGGAGGAGGAGCTGGAGGACGGGGAACTGGACGAAGAGGTGTCGGCCGCCGAGGCTTGAGCCGGCGTCACCGACCGTGCCGGCGCGGCGGGGACCGGGCCGGCGCGGACAGTGCCCGGCCGGTGCGGCGGGGGTTGGAGAGGGGCGGCAGGGGCTTCGGCGGGCCTGGCTACCACCACGCCGAGTCGAGACGGCCCTCGATCGCTCTGAGGTTGTCGCGGGCACAGTTGTCGCAGAAGTACTGGCGGGCGCCGTTCTCGACGGAACAGGTCCATGTCGGCCGGGGGCCGGGTGCCGTGGTGCCGCAGCGGGCGCACACGATCTTCTCGGCTTCGTCCGCGTCGGACTCGGCCGCGGGGCCGGTGCTGTCACTGTCTTCGGGAAGACTCGTCACCCTGGCGACGATATCGCCGCTTCCGGCTGTTCGCGCGGTACAACGCACCGCGGGGACCGGTCCGTTCGGACCGGCCCCCGCCAGGGTCAATGCCTGTCAGTGCTGCGACTGCAACGGCTGCTACGACGATGTACGTCGATTACTGCATGACCGCCATGGCCAGCGCGCGCCGAGCTCGCATCGAGGCGCGCTCGGCCCTGCGCTGCATGCGGCGAGCGGTCGCCAGGCGCACGGCCTGACGTTCCCGCTCCGCCTGGTGCAGTCGCTCGTGCATATGCGCACGAGCCAGGGCTTCTGGGATGAGTTGCATCTCTCGGGTCCTGTTCTGACGCGAGTCGGTCGCGCCGGTGGTGGCGAAGTCTGTGGTCGCGGAGCCCGCGGGCTCGCTCGTGGACGGCTTCATCGGGGCCTGCTTCTTGGGGTCGTGCGTCAGGGGGCGGTCGATCGTTCCTCGGATGTTCATGCCGCAACCGGGTTCTTGCGCGGGCGGCCACGCGGCCGCTTGCGGGCTACGACGACACCCTGGACGAAGAGCTCGCCACCCCAGACGCCCCAGGGCTCACGCCGCTCCTTGGCGCCGGCGAGGCAGGCCTCCATCAGCGGGCAGGTGCGGCAGAGAGACTTGGCGTACTCGACATCGGCCGGCGACTCGGCGAAGAAGACCTCCGGGTCGTAGGAACGGCAGGGGACGGGTACGCCGAGGTTCTCGATGGCGTCGTCGAGCGCGGTGAGCGCGGTGAGGGGGATCAAGGTGGAGTCCTCCGTGAGGCCGGGCGGGGAGATCGTTTCGGAAGGCGGTACGGACGGGGCGTGCGCTTCGAGTTGCACGGTTCGTCTTCCTCGTCTGGTCGTGCCGGCCTGGGTCGGCCGGTTGGCGGCTGGTACCGGGTTCTTTTCTTTTCCCGAGGCCCCTTCGCTCTGGCGTCCCCGGTCGGGGACAAACAGAAGGGCCGCGGATCCCGGGTGGGGTTCCGCGGCCCTGAAGGCGCCGGCCTGATGGTGAATCAGGCTGGATCACTCCAGGGTTCAGGCCCACGGAAGGCCCACATCGTGTGGTGCTGCTGTGTCTGCTTCAGGGATCCGGCACCGGCTGCCGCAAAGGCATAGGCATGTGCTTCTGCCACTACTGCCGCTTCCAGTGCCTGGGTCGGTCGCTCATTGCGCTCACTAACGGGAAGACCCGTGAGAGACACGGAGGACGCCGGCCGGACGGCGGTAATGCCGGACAGACCGGTGCCCAGGTTCGAGACGCCGAGCGGGCACGTGGAGACGACGACCGAGCGATCGGTCATTTTCACGGTGGTGCTGAAGCTGGTGTTGATGCTGATCACTGGGATCGCCTCCTCTCGGCGTCTTGGGGGACCGGTGCGAGCCGGTCCGACGGATATTAAGTACAGCACGGAACCAGGGCCTTCGAGAAGGCCGCTGCCGCCGTGGTTAAGAACCTATGGGGATTGCCCGGGCATGCGCAAACTATTTTCTCGACGAGTTTGAATCAGTTGCCCGCACCGTCTTCTCCGACCTCCCGACCTGCGCAGATGGCCAGAACCTCGGCCCCGAAGCGGTTGAGTTTGCGGACGCCGACCCCGGGGATCCGGGCGAGCTCGCCCTCGTCGTCCGGCGCGGTCTCGGCGATCGCCATCAGCGTCCTGTCGGTGAAGACGCAGAACGCGGGCTGCCCGCTGCGCTCCGCCTGCACCGCGCGCCACTCGCGCAGCCGCTCGTACAGACCTTCGTCCATGTCGGAGGGACAGCCGTCGCAGCGCATCAGCTTCATCTCGCCGGCGTCGGTGAGCGTGCGGCCGCACACCCGGCAGCGCGCGGGACTGCGGCTCGTACGCCGTACGGCGGTGACGCCGGCCCTTCCGACGCCACGCTCGATGCCTCCCGAGCGGGCACCCGAACCGGCGCCCACCGTGGCGACGGAGCCGGGACGCAGCCCGTCGAGGAACCGGCTCGGGCGCCGGCCCGCGCGGCCTCCGGGCGAGCGGGCGAGCGCCCAGGAGACGAAGAGGTGCTCTCTGGCGCGGGTGACACCGACGTAGAGGAGACGGCGCTCCTCCTCGATCTGCTCGTCGGTCTTTGCGTAGGTGATCGGCATCATGCCCTCGGCGACACCCACCAGGAACACGACGTCCCACTCGAGCCCCTTGGCGGAGTGCAGGGAGGCGAGGGTGACACCCTGCACGGTCGGGGCGTGCTGGGCACTCGCTCGTTCGTCGAGCTCGGCCACCAGGTCACCGAGTGTCGCGCCGGGCCTGGCGACCGCGAAGTCCTGCGCGAGGTTCACCAGGGCGGCCAGGGACTCCCAGCGCTCCCTGACCGCTCCGGAACCCGCCGGGGGGTTGCCGGTCCAGCCCTCGCCCGAGAGCACCGCGCGAACCTGCGAGGGCAGGTCGACAACATCGTCGAGCAGCGAGTCGTTGCCGCCGAAACGGGCCGCGGCGCGCAGGGCCGCGCCGGCTTTGCGCACCTCGGGACGGTCGAAGAACCGCTCGGCGCCGCGCAGCTGGTAGGGCACACCGGCGTCGGCGAGGGCCTGCTCGTAGGTCTCGGACTGGGAGTTCGTGCGGAACAGGATCGCGATCTCACCGGCGGGTACGCCCGAGGCGATGAGGTCGCGGATGCGGCGGGCGGCGCCCTCGGCCTCCGCGGGCTCGTCCGTGTACTCGGCGTATACGGGCTCGGCGCCCGGGGGCCGCTGGGAGATCAGTTCGAGCCGGTGCTCGGCGGCCCGGCCGCGCGCCTGGGAGAGCAGACCGTTGGCCAGCCGGACGACCTGGGGCGAGGAGCGGTAGTCGCGGACGAGCTTGACGACGGTAGCTCCGGGATGGCGGGTGCGGAAGTCGAGAAGGTGGTCCGGAGTTGCACCGGTGAACGAATAGATCGTCTGGCTGGCGTCACCCACCACGCAGAGGTTGTCCCGCTCGCCGAGCCACAGGTCCAGCAGGCGCTGCTGGAGCGGGCTGACGTCCTGGTACTCGTCGACCACGAAGTGCTGGTACTGGGAGCGGACCTGCTCGGCGATGTCGTGCCGGTCCTGGAGGATCGCGACCGTGAGCAGCAGGACGTCCTCGAAGTCGATGACCGCGCGGTCGCGCTTGAGGTCCTCGTACGCCGAGTAGATCTTGGCGGTCTCCGCCGGGTCCCGGGGCGCCTCGCGGCCGGCGCGGGCGGCGGCCGCCGCGTAGTCGGCGGGGATGGTCTGGGTGACCTTGCACCACTCGATCTCGCCGGTGACGTCCCGCAGCTCTCCTCGGTCGAGGCGGATGCGGCAGGCGGCCGCCGCGTCCGCGACGAGCTGGATCTTGCGGTCCACCAGCCGGGGCAGTGACCCACCGACGGCTTTCGGCCAGAAGTACTGGAGCTGACGCAGCGCGGCGGAGTGGAAGGTGCGGGCCTGGACGCCTCCGGCGCCGAGCTGGCGCAACCGTCCGCGCATCTCTCCGGCGGCACGGTTGGTGAAGGTGACGGCGAGCACGCTGGAGGGCTGGAGGATCCCCGCGCGCACCCCGTAGGCGATGCGGTGGGTGATCGCCCGCGTCTTGCCCGTGCCGGCTCCCGCCAGCACGCACACCGGACCGTGCAGGGCGGTAGCGACCGCGCGCTGCTCGGGGTCGAGCCCGTCGAGCACCGCGTCGGCCGTGTCCGGAACCTGCGGGAAGAGGGTGGAGTGCGTTGCTGCTGTCACACAGCCATGCTGCCAGGTCGGCGGAGACGGGTGAGCCGGTTGTCCACAGGGAGGCGGCTGCGGTCGTACGAATGCGGTGAGCGTCACGTCCACCAGGGGTGCGAGTGTCATGTCCGCCGCATCCGCCGCGGGCGTGTTCCAGCCATGGCCACGGGTGTCCCGCCTCTCCCCTGCCGCGGCCGTGTCACCTGCGGTGGGGCGCGGTCGCGGCGAGTGTCTCGTCCCGACGGGCGGCCCGGATACCCCCCGCGGGAATGGCGGCCGGGCGGCCTGCGTTCCACTTGCAGCGACCAGCCACCCGCCGTGAAGGAGCGCATGAGACATGCAGGGCACTGTGACGATGTACAGCACCACGTGGTGCGGCTACTGCCGTCGGCTCAAGAGCCAGATGGACCGTGAGGGCATCGCGTACAACGAGATCAACATCGAGCAGGACCCGCAGTCCGCGGCGTTCGTCGAGAAGGCGAACGGCGGCAACCAGACCGTTCCGACGGTCCTGGTGGTCGCCGCCGGGGGCGCCGAGGTCGTCATGACGAACCCGAGTCTCGCCCAGGTGAAGCAGGCCCTGACCGCCTGACCTCCCGCGCGCACGGCAACGCCCCTCCCGCGAACTCGCAGGAGGGGCGTTCGTCATGTCCCGAGCGCTCTCAGACGGCGGTTCCCCGGGTCGGCAGCGGCTTGCCGTACCAGAGCTCGATCAGGCGTGCCGCGATCGAGATCCCGTAGGGAGGCATGACCTCGCCGGACTCGAAGGCGGCCCTCAGGTCGTCCCGGGAGAACCAGCGGGCCTCGTGGATCTCCTCGCCGTCGACGGTGATCTCCGACGAGGTGGCGCGGGCCCGGAAGCCCAGCATGAGGCTGGAGGGGAACGGCCAGGGCTGGCTGGCGACGTACTCGACCTCGCCGACCGTCACGCCGGCCTCCTCGAAGACCTCTCGGCGCACCGACTGCTCGATCGACTCGCCGGGCTCGACGAAGCCCGCGAGGGTGGAGAAGCGGCCTTCGGGCCAGTGCACCTGCCGGCCGAGCAGGATGCGGTCGTCGTCGTCCGTGACGGCCATGATCACGGCCGGGTCGGTGCGCGGGTAGTGCTCGGCGCCGCACGCGGGGCAGCGGCGGATGTGACCGGCGGCGGCGATGACGGTGCGCTCGCCGCAGCGGGAGCAGAAGCGGTGCAGCCGCTGCCAGTTCTCCAGGGCGACCGCGTGGACCATCAGACCGGCGTCGCGCGGCGACAGCAGGAGACCGGCCTCACGCAGGCCGGCCGGCCGGGCGGACTGGTCGATACGGCCGGGAAGGGCGTCCTTCTGGAGCGCGAAGTAGCTCACCCCGTCGTCGTCCGTGCCCAGGAAGTAGCGGTGCGCCTCGGTGAGCGGGGCCTCGAAGGAGGGCGTCATCAGCAGTTCGGTGGTGCCGTCGGCCGTCTCGTCGATGAGCACCTGACCGCCGGAGACCACGAAGACGCGGGTCGTGGGGTGGCTCCAGGCCGCCGCGAGCCAGGCCTCGTCGAGCCGGTGGTGGGCGGCCCGGTCGATGCCGCTCGGAGCGGTGAGCGAGATGGGACGGTCGGCGCTGTGGTCGGTCCAGGTGGTCACGGATGCTTCCAACTCCCCCGGTGGAACGGATATTTCGGCGGGCGGTTCAGCAGGGCGGTCGTACGGTGCGCTCTTGGCGCTGCGGTTCTGCTTGTTCAGTGTGTCTCGCGCCAGTTCTCGGCCAGGTCGCCCCACAGGTGGGCGGTCGTCTCGACGCCCTTCAGGAGGAGGTCGATCTCGACCTTCTCGTTGGGGGCGTGCCAGCCGTCGGAGGGAACGGAGATGCCGAGGAAGAGCACCGGGGCCCCGAGGACCTCCTGGAGGTCGGCCGCCGGTCCCGAGCCGCCCTCGCGGGTGTAGCGGACGGGCTGCTCGAAGGCCCGGCCCATGGCGCGTACGACGGACTGAAGGGCGGGGTGGTCCAGTGGCGTCAGGCACGGGCGGGTCGCCGCCCCGAACGTGATCTCGTGCCGGATGCCGTCGGGCACCTGCTCGGCGGCCCAGGCGCGTACGGCCTTCTCGATGTGGTCCGGGTCCTGCCCCGCGACGAGCCGGAAGGAGAGCTTCACCAGGGCCGAGGACGGGATGATCGTCTTGCTGCCAGCGCCCTGGTAGCCGCCGCCGATGCCGTTGACCTCGGCGGTCGGGCGGGCCCAGACGCGCTCCAGGGTGGTGTGTCCGGCCTCTCCGTGGGTGGCCGTGGACCTGGCGGTGCTCAGCCACCGCTCTTCGTCAAAAGGCAGTTCGGCGAAGAGTTCGCGCTCGCGGTCGGTGAGTTCGGTGATGCCCTCGTAGAAGCCGGGTACGGCCACGCGCGCGTGCTCGTCGTGCAGGGCGGCGACCAGGCGGGCGATCGCGGTGGCGGGGTTGGGCACGGCGCCGCCGAAGGACCCGGAATGGATGTCCTGCTCGGGTCCGTGGAGGACGATCTCGCACTCGGCGAGCCCCCGCATGCCCGTGCAGACCGTGGGGGTGTCCTCGGACCACATGCCGGTGTCGGAGACGATCACGGCGTCGGCGGCGAGGCGCTCCGCGTGCTTCTCGACGAGTTCACGGAAGTGCGGTGAGCCGGACTCCTCCTCCCCCTCGATCAGCAGCTTGAGGTGAACGGCCGGGGTGGTACGCCCGGTGGCCGCGAGGTGGGCGCGGACGCCGAGTGTGTGGAAGAACACCTGCCCCTTGTCGTCCGCGGCCCCGCGCGCGTGGAGGCGGTTGCCCAGGATCACCGGCTCGAAGGGGTCGGTGTCCCAGCCGTCCTCACGCGCGGCGGGCTGCACGTCGTGGTGCCCGTAGACGAGGACGGTGGGTGCGCCGGGGTCCTCGGAGGGCCACTCGGCGAAGACGGCCGGGGCACCCGCGGTCGGCCAGACCTCGCAGGTCGGGAAGCCGGTCTCCCGGAGTTTGGCGGCGAGCCAGTCGGCGCTGCGTGCCACGTCCGCGGCGTGGTCGGGCTGGGCCGAGACCGAGGGGATGCGCAGCCACTGACCGAGGTCGTCGAGGAAGGCCGCGCGGTGGGTCTCGATGTACGTACGGACGGTGCTGACGGCGTTGTCAACGGGCTTGCTCATGTTCCTGAGCCTATCCGCCCACAGAGGCGTGTTCGTCCGGCGGTTCCCCGGGAAGCCCGTCCGGTGCGCCCGCCGGGTCCTCGGTGAGCAGCCGCTCCAGCGCCGCACGATCCGGGAGGCCGTCCGGTCGTACGATCTCACCGTCGCGCACGTGGAGGAACGCGGCCGTGACGGTTTCCAGGGGCACTCCCTGCCGCTCGGCCCAGCCCAGGCGGTAGAGCGCGAGCTGGAGCGGGTCGGCCGTGCGGCCGTGGCCGGTCTTCCAGTCGATGATCTCGTACGTCGTCCCGTCGCCTTCGCCGTTCCGGTAGACGGCGTCGATCCGGCCGCGGACGACCCGGCCCGCGATCGAGAGCTGGAAGGGCACCTCGACCCGGTACGGGGTGCGGTGCGCGTAGGGACTGCGTTCGAAGGCGTCCTTCAGGGCTTGCAGGTCGTGCTCGTCGGCGATCTCCGCCTCGCTGCCGGGCAGGTCCTCGGGGTCCAGCATCGGCAGCCGCAGTTCCTCGAAGCGGGACTCCACCCAGGCGTGGAAGCGCGTGCCCCGGCGCGCGGCGGGCTGCGGGGGGCGTGGCATGGGGCGTGCGAGTTCCTGTGCGAAGCCGTCCGGGTCGGCGGCCATGCGCAACAGCTGGGAAGCGGTGAGCGAGGCCGGCAGGGGTACGTGGGTGACGGTCTCGCGGGCGCGCAGGAGCTCCCCGGTCAGCGCGTCCAGGTCGCGGTCCCAGGAGGCGAGGGTGCGGGCCTCCTCGGGCGTGAGGCGCTCGGTCCCGGGCTCCCGGGGGTGCGGGCGGGCGGCAGGAGCCTGGGCCTGGTGCGGCACCGTCGGGCGCCCGCTCCCGCGGCCGGCCGGACGGTCTCCGGGCCGTTCCGTCGTCCAGGAGTCCCAGTCCCGGTCCTCACTCTCGCCCTCGGACAGGGCGTTCTCCGCGAGACGTTCCTGCGTCGGACGGTCCTCGCGGGAGCGGTGCTCGCGGAAGCGGTCCTCCGTAGGACCGGCTTCGGCGAACTCGTCCTCCGGGAGCCCGTCCTCGCCGTAGGCGCCGCCTTCCTCGTACTCGTCGTACTCGTCGTAGGGCGGGATGTCGGCCTCGGGCGGGGGCGGCCAGTCCGGATCGTCGTACGAGCCGGGGTCGTGGGCGGCCGTGTACGGGTGAGCGTCGGCGCCCGGGTGGGTCTCGTCGTGGGACGCGACCCGTTCCAGGTGGGCGAGCACCGTCTCCGCCGCGGCGCGGCGCCGGACGAGCGCCGCGTCGTCGAGCGGGAGCGGCCAGGCGTGGTCGGCGGCCGCCTCGCGCAGGGCCGGATTCTCCTCGTCCTCGGCCGGTTCGTCCGCCCAGACCTCGATCTCGCCGTGTCCGGCCGCACAGTGGTCGTAGAGGGCGTGCAGGAAGTCCGAGGGGCCGCGCGTCCGCTTCTGGGAGGGCCCCCACCAGTGACCGGAGCCGAGCAGGAGGGAACGGGGACGGGTGAACGTCACATAGCCGAGGCGCAGTTCCTCGGTGCTCTGGTGGGCCTTCATGGCCTCGTGGAAGGCCTTGATGCCCTTGGCGTCCCAGGCCTCGACGTCGGGCAGCGTGTCGGCGTCGCCGCGCAGCCGGTGGGGCAGGACCTTGCCCTGGGCGGTCCACTTCTCGCGGCCCTGGCCGCTGGGGAAGGTGCCGTCGACGAGACCTGGGACGGCCACGACGTCCCACTCCAGGCCCTTGGACTTGTGTGCGGTGAGGACCTTGACGGTGTTCTCGCCCCCGGGCAGAGCGTTGTCCAGGCCCTTCTCGTACTGCGCGGCGGTACGCAGGAAGCCGAGGAAGGCCAGCAGGCTCGCCTCGCCGTCGCCGGACGCGAAGGACGCGGCGATGTCCAGGAAGTTCGACAGGGTCTCGCGGCGGCGGGCGGCCAGGGCGTGCGGGGACGCGGAGAGCTCGACCTCCAGGCCGGTGACGGCGAGGACCCGGTGCAGGACGTCCATCAGCGGGTCGGCGAGCGAGCGGCGCAGGTCGCGCAGCTCGGCGGCGAGCCGCGCGAAGCGCACGCGTGCGTCCGGCGAGAAGGGCAGCCCGTCGTCGTCCCCAGCCGCCGCGATGGGCGTCTCCAGGAACGTGTCCAGCGCGTCGGCCAGCGATATCACCTCGGCCGGGTCGACCCCCTCGACGGCCGCGGCGAGCCTGCGGTCCGGATCGTCGTCAGCGCCCACGCGCGCGTGGGACACGAGCAGACGGGCGCGGCGCCCGAGGAGGGCGAGATCGCGCGGGCCGATCCGCCAGCGCGGGCCCGTGAGCAGCCGGACGAGGGAGGCGTTGGCCCCCGGGTCCTGGAGGACTTCGCAGACGGCCACGAGGTCGGCCACCTCGGGCAGGTGCAGCAGACCGGACAGGCCCACCACCTCGACGGGGATGTCACGGGCGACGAGCGCGCCCTGGATCTCCGCGAAGTCGGTGGCGGTACGGCACAGGACGGCGATCTCGGCGGGTGCCTTCCCGGTGCGCACGAGATGGGCGATCGAGTCGGCGAGCCAGCCGATCTCCTCGGCGTGGGTGCGCAGCAGCGCGCAGCGCACCAGGCCGTCCCGCTCGGCCCCCGGGGCGGGCCGCAGGGCTTCCACGCCCGCGTGCATGGCGCGCAGCGGCTCGGCGAGGCCGTTGGCGAGGTCGAGGAGGCGGCCGCCGCTGCGGCGGTTCTCGCTGAGCGACTGTCGGGTAGCGGGGCGGCCGTCGGGGCGTGCGAAGTGCTCGGGAAAGTCGTCGAGGTTGGCCACCGAGGCCCCGCGCCAGCCGTAGATGGCCTGGCAGGGGTCGCCCACCGCGGTCACGGGGTGTCCGGTGCCGCCGCCGAACAGTCCGGCGAGCAGGACCCGCTGGGCCACCGACGTGTCCTGGTACTCGTCCAGCAGGACCACCCGGAACTCGTCCCGCAGGATCTCCCCGACCTCGGGGCGGGTGCGGGCCAGGGTGGCCGACAGGGCGATCTGGTCGCCGAAGTCGAGGAGGTCCCGCTCTCGTTTCGCCGCGCGGTAGCGGCCCACCAGCTCGGCGAGTTCGCGCCGGGCCGCGGCTGCCTCGGGGACCTTGCGAAGATCGGCGTTGGTGAGCCGGGCGCTCTCCAGGGTGCGCAGCAGCTCGGCGTCGTGGGCACGCAGGTCCTGCGCCGTCACGAGGTGTTCGGCGAGCTCGGAGTCGAGGGTCAGGAGGTCGCCCACCAGGTCCGGGAAGGAGCGGGTCAGCGCCGGGTACGGGCCCGGCGCCTCACGCAGCACGCGCGCGGCGAGCTGGTAGCGGGTGGCGTCGGCGAGGAGCCGGGACGTCGGTTCGAGGCCGATGCGCAGACCGTGGTCGGTCAGCAGCCGGCCCGCGAAGGCGTGGTACGTGGAGATGACCGGCTCGCCCGGCGGGTTGTCGGGGTCGATGACGTCCGGGTCGGTGACTCCCGCCCTGACGAGCGCCTTGCGGACCCGCTCGGCGAGTTCACCCGCCGCCTTGTTGGTGAACGTCAGGCCGAGCACCTGCTCGGGGGCCACCTGCCCGGTGCCGACCAGCCACACCACGCGGGCCGCCATCACCGTGGTCTTGCCCGAACCGGCTCCGGCCACGATCACCTGCGGTGCCGGCTCCGCGGTGATGCAGGCCGTCTGTTCCGGGGTGAACGGAATGCCGAGGAGCTCCTTGAGCTGTTCGGGGTCGGTGATACGGGCGGGCATGTCGCAGAGGCTAGCGGCGTCCACTGACAGCGGTGGCCACATCGGCGGCAGGGGCGATAGAACCGCAGGTCAGCACATGTGGTGCTATACGTCACTCGTCGACGTCGTGTCCTCGGGGGCCACCCGGACGGACGGCTCGTACGGCGTCACGCGACCCGGCGCCCGCCGGCCCGGCGTGCGCCGCGCGGCCAGGCCCACGGCCCCCCGCCCGGGGCCGGTGCGCGGCCTGTCACTCGACCACCTGCCGGCCCTCCGGCCTGGCGCTGCACGACGCCCGGAAGGAGCAGTGCGTGCAGTGCTGTCCCGTCGTCGGCGAGAACCGTTCGTCGAGGACCTTGCCCGCGGCGTTCGCCAGCAGGTCGCCGACCCACTCGCCCTCCAGCGGCTCCTGCGCCTGCACCTTGGGGAGGGTCTCGCCGCCGTTCTTCTTGGCGGCTCCCTGGCGGAGCTGGACGAGCTCGGCACCGCCGGCTTCGGGACGCGCGCCGTCGAAGACCTCGTCGACCGCGCCCTCGCCGACGGCGAGCTGGTAGACGGCGAGCTGTGGATGGTGGGTCACCTCGGCGGCGCTCGGCGCGTGCTTGCCGGTCTTGAAGTCGACCACGTAGGCACGGCCTTCGGTGTCCGCCTCCACACGGTCCATGGAGCCGCGGATGCGTACTTCGTAGGAGCCCGCTTCGAGGGTCACGTCGAAGTCGTGCTCGCTGGCCACCGGCGTACGCCCGGTGCGGTCCATGACGTGCCACTTCAGGAAGCGTTCGAGCGCCACGCGCGCGTGGTCCTTCTCCTGCGCGGACTTCCAGGGCGCGTCGAAGGCGAGCGCGTTCCACACGGAGTCGAGGCGCTCCATGAGGACGTCGAGGTCCGCGGGGGTGCGCCCGGAGGCGACCTCGTCGGCGAGGACGTGCACCACGTTGCCGAAGCCCTGAGCTGCCGTCGCGGGCGCGTCGGCCTTCACCTCCCGCCCGAGGAACCATTGCAGGGCACAGGTGTTGGCGAGCTGGTCGAGGGCGCTGCCGGAGAGCACGACGGGCTGGTCGCGGTCGCGCAGCGGGACCTTGCTCTCCGTCGGCTCGTACATGCCCCACCAGCGGTAGGGGTGCGCGGAGGGGACGAGCGGGCGGCCGTCCTCGTCGGCGAGGGCGGCGAGCCGGGCGAGGCGGCGGGCGGCGGCCTGCCTGAGGCTCTCCGAGACGCGCGGGTCGACCGTGGTGGCGCGCAGCTCGGCGACCAGCGCGGCGACGGCCAGCGGCCGGCGCGGGCGGCCGGTCACGTCCTTGGGCTCGACGCCGAGTTCGGTCAGGAAGCGGGAGGGCTGGTCGCCGTCGTCGGCCGGTGCCTTGACCGCCGTGACGACGAGCCGTTCACGCGCGCGGGTGGCCGCCACGTAGAACAGCCGGCGCTCCTCGGAGAGGAGTGCCCTGGGGGTGAGAGGTTCGGCGAGACCGTCCCGCCCGATGCGGTCGGCCTCCAGCAGGGAGCCGCGGCGGCGCAAGTCCGGCCACAGGCCCTCCTGGACGCCCGCGACGACGACGAGACGCCACTCCAGGCCCTTGGAGCGGTGCGCCGTCATCAGGCGTACGGCATCGGGGCGGACGGCCCTGCGGGTGAGGGTGTCGGCCGCGATGTCCTCGGCGTCGATCTCCTCCAGGAAGTTCAGAGTGCCCCGGCCGCCGGTGCGCTCCTCCGCGCGTTCGGCGGTCGCGAACAGCGCGCAAACAGCGTCCAGGTCCCGGTCGGCGTTGCGTCCGGCCGCGCCGCCGCGCCGGGCGGCCCGCTCCAGGCGCTGCGGCCAGGGCGTGCCGTCCCAGAGGTCCCAGAGAGCCTCCTCGGCCGTTCCGCCGCCCGCCAGACGCTCACGCGCCTTGCGCAGCAGCGCGCCGAGGCGCTGGGCCCCTCGGGCGTACGCGGGATCGTGCGCGACGAGCCGCTCCGGCTCGGCCAGCGCGCGGGCGAGCAGGACGTCGGACGGCGGCGGTACGAGGTTTCCGCCGGCGCGCTCCTCCTCGCGCAAGGCACGCCCGAGGCGCCGCAGGTCGGCGGCGTCCATGCTCGCGAGAGGCGACGCAAGCAGGGTGAGCGCGGTCTCGGTGTCCAGCCAGGACGCCACGTGGACACCGTCGCCGTCCTCCAGCGATTCGGCGGCATCCGGATCGGTCTCGGCGTTCGGCTCGGCGTCAGCACCCGGAGCTGTGCCGGCGTGCGGGTCGGTATCGGCTTCGGCATCCGGAGCTGTGCCGGCATTCGGATCGGCGGCGGCATCGGCATTCGGATCGGCGTCGGCACGGGGATCCGCGGCCGCAGCGGACATCACGTCCGCACCGGACGCCCCCTCCGCACTCGTCCCCGACTCCGCGCGGGCCACCGCCCGCAGTGCCGTCAGTAGGGGCGCGACCGCGGGCTCGTGC
The DNA here is from genome assembly GCF_040607495.1 of Streptomyces sp. NPDC005281. Taxonomy (NCBI): domain Bacteria; kingdom Bacillati; phylum Actinomycetota; class Actinomycetes; order Kitasatosporales; family Streptomycetaceae; genus Streptomyces; species Streptomyces sp. NPDC005281. The sequence continues at coordinate 211,278 of NZ_JBEXGX010000012.1, forward strand.
CGCAGGGGCAGATCGTCGCCGTCGATGTCGAGCGGCACGCCCGCCGAGGTGAGCGCCCGGCGGATCGTGGGGATCGTGCGGGAACCGGCGCGTACGAGGACGGCCATCTCCCCCCAGGGAACACCGTCCTCCAGGTGGGCGCGGCGCAGGATGTCCGCGATGTTGTCGAGCTCCGTGCCGGACGTCGGGTACGTGTAGACCTCGACGTGCCCCCCGTCCCGCACCGGGGACAGCTCGCGGTGGGCGCGTACCTTCTGCGCCGGCAGGCGGGTAAGTGGCATGCGCAGGGTGAGCCGGCGGGTGGCTTCCAGCAGGCCGGCGCCCGAGCGGCGGGACGTCCCGAGGATCTCGACGGGGGCCGGGCGGCCGTCGACGCGCGGGAAGGCGTCGCGGAATTCAAGGATGCCGTTCACGTCGGCGCCGCGGAAGGCGTAGATCGACTGGTCGGGATCACCGAAGGCGACCAGGGTGCGCCCACCGCCGGCGAGGCCGCGCAGCAGCCGCACCTGGGCGGGGTCGGTGTCCTGGTACTCGTCCACGTAGACGGCGTCGTACTGCGCCGCGAGCCGCTCGGCGACCTCGGGGCGGCGGACGAGGAGCACCGCGCGGTGGACGAGTTCCGCGTAGTCGAGGACTCCTTGCATGTCGAGGACGTCGAGGTACTCGGCGAGGAAGGCCGCCGCCGCGCCCCAGTCCGGGCGGCCGATGCGCCGCGCGAAGGCCTCCAGCGCGTCGGGACCGAGACCGAGCTCCCGGCTGCGGGCGAGGACCGCGCGGACCTCGTCCGCGAAGCCGCGCGTGGTCAGACAGGCGCGCAGTTCGTCCGGCCAGCGCACATGGGCGAGGCCCAGCCGCTCCAGGTCGGGCTGGCCCGCGAGCAGCTCGCGCACGGCCACGTCCTGCTCCGGGCCGGAAAGCAGCCGCAGGGGCTCCACGAACAGGTCACTGTCCTGGTGGGCGCGGATCAGGGCGTAGCAGAAGGAGTGGAACGTGGTGGCCCGGGGCGCGCGGGCGGCCCCTATGCGCAGTGCCATGCGGTCGCGGAGCTCGACGGCCGCCTTGCGGCTGAAGGTGAGCACCAGGATCCGCTCCGGGTCGCCGCCGCGTTCGATCCGGGCGGCCACGGACTCGACGAGCGTGGTCGTCTTGCCCGTACCGGGCCCCGCGAGCACGAGCAGCGGTCCGCTCCCGTGGTCAACCACCGCGCGCTGCCCTGCGTCAAGACGAGGGGGATCCACCCTGGCCGGCGTGGTGCGCACCAGCCGGTAAGCACCACGGGCCCTCTGGCGCACGAAAGGGTGCGTCAGGCGCCTGGTGGAAGAAGTGGGGCTCACGTGGTTCGCCGGTCCTGGTGCTCGTACTGGTGGGCGGGCTGCCGCGTGGAGGGCGGTGACCGCGGGGAGGAAGGGACGTGTGCCGACGACGCTACGCCGGTGCGGTTCCCGGAAGGAGGGCTTCCGATTGTTCCCTCACGCGCCGTGCGCCCCATGTGTCCCGTGACTTACGAACGTACGGCATGTCACGGATGTGCCTCGTTTCCCTCGTACCGGCCTCAGTGTCCCCTTCGGCCCCGTGAATGCCGGAAGCTGTCAGGTGTGACCTTCCGCGCGTTCGCCGCCGTCCCATCGGGCCCGTCTCATGTCGACGCGTGGCAGATGTCCCGCCGAGGCCCGGCTCGCCTCCTTCAGAGGCGTCCCCTCGGCGCGGTAGTGGGCCAGCGCGTCCAGTTCGTGGCCGGGCAGCAGCACACCGTCGGCGCGCATGACACGCCACCACGGAACCGCTCCGCCGTACAGGGCCAGCACCCGGCCCACCTGCCGCGGCCCGCCCTCCTCCAGCCATTCGGCGATGTCGCCGTACGTCATGACGCGGCCGGGCGGGATCAGCTCGGCGACGTCGAGGACCCGCTCCGCGTACTCCGGCAGCGCGTCCGCCGGAAGGCTCTCCTCGCTCATCCGCCCCATCCTGCCCCACCCCACCGACAACGTGACCCGGCGGCGACTGTGCATATTCCTTCCCGCGGAGTGACGCTTGTAGCAGATTGCGCGCCCCGCATTTGCACCCTGATGCCCCCGTGTGTCGTTCGGGCATGCCACCATCGTGCGGGCGGTGACTGGTGATACGAGATCAAGAAGAGACCATGAGGCAGCAGGGCGTGCACCCCGAGGACGCGGAGGGCATCTCCGCTGCCTCGTCGCGCCCGGACACCGACGGCGTCGAAGGCAAGGACACGGACGGCAACTCGGCCGATTCCCCCTCCGGGACGGCCGGGACGGATTCCGGCGAGGCCGCCGGATCCTCTCCCCAGGCACGGGAAAACTCGTCTCCTGAGGACCGGGAAACCCCTTCCCGACCTCCCTCGGAGGAGAAGCGGCAGGTCGAGCGCGGCACCGACTGCCTGGACGAGATCGTCCACGCGGACGAGGTCGAGGGCGACGAACCGCTGCTTCCCGCGCGCGTGCACCGCCCCTCCGACCTGATGCGGCTCCTGGTCGGCGTTCTCGCGATCGTGGTGCTGCTCGCCATCGCCGCGTTCGCGCACGGCACCACCTCGGGCCTCGAACAGGACATCAACAAAGGCACCGGGCAGGCACCCGATCTGCTGATCAAGATCGCGGGGCTGGCCTCCAGCATCGCGATCCTCCTGGTGCCGGTCGCCTTCGCCATCGAGCGGCTGATCAAGCGGGACGGGCTGCGCATCGCCGACGGCGTCCTCGCCGCGGTCCTCGCGCACGGAGTGACCCTCGCCACCGACCTCTGGGTCGCGAAGGGCGCCCCGGGCTCCATCCAGGAGGCGCTCACCCAGCCCTCGCCGGGCGACATCCACGCCCTCACCGACCCGGTGCACGGCTATCTCGCACCGGTCATCGCCTACATGACGGCCGTCGGCATGTCCCGCAGACCGCGCTGGCGCGGGGTGCTCTGGGTCGTGCTGCTCCTCGACGCCTTCTCCATGCTGGTGACCGGCTACACGACCCCGTTCTCGATCATCCTGACGGTGCTGATCGGCTGGACCGTCGCCTACGGGACGCTGTACGCGGTCGGGTCGCCGAACGTGCGGCCGACCGGACGGACGCTGATGGCGGGCCTTCGGCACGTCGGCTTCCACCCGGTCAGCGCGGCCCGCGAGGAGATGCCGGAGACCTCGGAGAGCGGTGACCGCGGACGGCGCTACTTCGTCACGCTGGAGGACGGCCCGCCGCTGGACGTCACGGTCGTCGACCGCGAACAGCAGGCACAGGGCTTCTTCTACCGCGCGTGGCGCCGTCTGACGCTGCGAGGCATCACCACCCGCCGCAGTCTCCAGTCACTGCGCCAGGCGCTGGAGCAGGAGGCCCTCCTCGCCTACGCGGCCATCGCTGCCGGGGCCAACGCGCCCAAGCTGATCGCCACCTCCGAGCTGGGCCCGGACGCCGTGATGCTCGTCTACGAGCACACCGGCGCGCACACCCTCGACTCCCTGCCCGACGAGCTGATCACCGACGAGCTGCTGCGCGACACCTGGCACCAGGTGCAGGCGCTCCAGTCCCGGCGCATCGCGCACCGCCGGCTCGCCGGCGACGCCATTCTGGTGGATCGTTCCGGCACGGTGATCCTCACGGATCTGCGCGGCGGCGAGATCGCGGCCGGCGATCTGCTGCTGCGCATGGACATCGCCCAGCTGCTGACCACCCTCGGGCTGCGCGTGGGCGCCGAGCGCGCGGTGGCTTCGGCGGTGGGCGTGCTCGGTCCTGACGCCGTCGCCGACTGTCTTCCCATGCTCCAGCCGATCGCACTCACGCGCTCCACGCGCGCGACGCTGCGCAGACTCGCCCGGGAGCGCGCGCAGCGCGAACGCGAGGCGGTGCTGGAGGCCTCGCGGCAGGCCAAGCTGGCCCGCGCCGCGGAAGCGGCCGAGGAAGGCGGGGAAGCCGCCGCGCCCGTGCCGGAGAAGGCCGGGAAGAAGGCCGTACGCGCCGAGCAGCGCGCCGAGAAGCGGGCGATCGACGAGGCCCTGGACGAGGCACGCGAGGAGGACCTGCTCACCCAGATCCGCCACCAGGTACTGCTGATCAGACCGCAGGCGCCCGTGGAGCCGGCCCGCCTGGAGCGGGTCAAGCCCCGCACGCTGATCAGCTTCATCGCCGGGGCGATCGGTGCGTACTTCCTGCTCACGCAGCTCACCCACATCGAGTTCGGGACCCTCTTCGACAACGCCGAATGGGGCTGGGTCGCGGCGGCCGCCCTGTTCTCCGCCCTGAGCTACTTCGCGGCCGCGATGAGCCTCCTCGGCTTCGTGCCCGAGCGGGTTCCGTTCCTGCGGACCGCGGCGGCCCAGGTCGCCGGCTCGTTCGTGAAGATCGTGGCGCCCGCCGCGGTCGGCGGTGTCGCCCTCAACACACGCTTCCTCCAGCGGGCCGGGGTGCGGCCGGGGCTCGCGGTGGCGAGTGTCGGCGCGTCGCAGCTGTTCGGGCTCGGCTGCCACATCCTGATGCTGCTGTCCTTCGGCTATCTGACCGGTACGGAGAAGACACCGTCCCTGTCGCCGTCCCGTACGGTCATCGCGGGTCTGCTGACGGTCGCGGTGTTCATCCTCGTCGTGACGTCGGTGCCGATGCTGCGCAAGTTCGTCTCCACACGCGTGAGGTCGCTGTTCGCGGGCGTCGTACCGCGCATGCTGGACGTGCTCCAGCGGCCGCAGAAGCTCGTCACCGGCATCGGCGGCATGCTGCTGCTGACGGCCTGCTTCGTGATGTGCCTGGACGCATCGATCCGCGCGTTCGGCCACGAGGAACCGACCACGCTCAGCCTCGCCAGCGTCGCCGTCGTCTTCCTCGCCGGCAACGCGCTGGGCTCGGCGGCGCCGACCCCCGGCGGGGTGGGCGCGGTCGAGGCGACCCTGACCGTCGGACTGATCGCCGTCGGTCTGCCCAAGGAGGTCGCGGCGCCCGCGGTGCTCCTGTACCGGCTGCTGACACTGTGGATCCCGGTGCTGCCCGGATGGCTGTTCTTCAACCACCTGACACGCAAGGGCGCGCTCTAGAGACCGCGCCGGACCCTCCGTACGCGCCCCGTCCCGGCGGCGTACGGACGGTCCCGTCCCGGCCCGCGCCCACGGGTGAGAGCCCCTGGAGCGCGCTCACCCACACGGCTCGCGCCCCGAGCGCCCCACCCCGCCCGCCCGCAGGATGGGGAACATGCCGAACCCGTCCCGGCCGCGCGCCACCGCCCTGGCCGTCACAGCCGTCCTGCTGACATCGTGGGTGTCCGGCTGTAGCGGTGACTCCAAGGACGCGGATCTGACGGCGCAGAAGCTGGACTGGAAGGCGTGCTCCGCGCCGTCCGAGGCCCAGGGCGGCGGCAACGCCCCCTCACCTCTGCCGGGTGGCGCGGAGTGGCAGTGCGCCACCATGAAGGTGCCCCTTGACTGGTCCGACCCCAAGGGCGACACGATCGGCATCGCGCTGATCCGGGCGAAGGCGAGCGGCGACCCCGCCAAGCGCATCGGCTCGCTCATCTTCAACTTCGGTGGCCCCGGCGGCTCGGGAGTCGCCTCCCTGCCCGCCTTCGGACAGGACTACGCCGCCCTGCGCACCCGCTACGACCTGGTGAGCTTCGATCCCCGCGGCGTCGGCCGCAGCGCGGGGGTGAAGTGCGAGAACGACCAGCAGCTCGACCGGTTCTTCCAGCAGGACGCCACTCCGGACGACACCGCCGAACAGCAGGCACTTCTGCGGAACACCAGTACCTTCAACGCGGCGTGCGAGAAGAACTCCGGCAAGGTCCTTCCCCGCGTGCGCACCACGGACGCCGCTCGCGACATGGATCTGATGCGGCAGGTACTCGGCGACGACAAGCTGCACTACTTCGGCATCTCGTACGGCACCGAACTGGGCGGCGTCTACGCCCACTTGTTCCCCAAGAACGTGGGACGGGCCGTCTTCGACGGGGTCGTCGACCCGACCCAGAACGTGGAACAGAGCTCCCTCGGCCAGGCCAAGGGCTTCCAGCTCGCGCTGGACAACTTCGCCGAGGACTGCACCTCGAAGGCCGAGGACTGCCCCATCGGCGACAACCCGCAGGACGTCAAGGACCGCATCGCCAGACTGCTGAAGGACCTCGACAGCAAGCCGATCCCCGGCGTCTTCCCGCGCCGACTCACCCAGACCGCCGCGACCAGCGGCATCGCGCAGTCGCTGTACTCCAAGGACTTCTGGGAGTACCTGACCGAGGGACTTCAGCAGGCGTACGACGGCGACGGCAAGGTCTTGATGCTGCTGTCGGACTCGATGAACGGACGCAGCGAGAACGGCCAGTACAGCAACATCACCCCGGCGAACGTCTCCATCAACTGTGCCGACGACAAGCCGCGTTACACCGCGGACTTCGTGAAGTCGAAGGTTCCCGAGTTCCGGGCCGCCTCCCCGCTGTTCGGTGACTATCTGGCCTGGGGCATGGTCAGTTGCACCGACTGGGCCGTGCCGGGAGCCGCCGAGCACCCGGACGTGAGCGCCCCCGGAGCGTTGCCGATCCTCGTGGTCGGCAACACCGGCGACCCCGCGACGCCGTACGAGGGTGCCCGGGCGATGGTGAACGCGCTCGGCAAGGGCGTCGGGGTCCAGCTGACGTACAAGGGCCAGGGACACGGCGCGTACGACAGCAAGAACAAGTGCGTGCAGGGGGCGGTGAACGGCTATCTGCTGGAGGGCACCGTGCCGTCCGCCGGAACCGTCTGCTCCTAGAAAGTCGCAGGTCAGAGCGTTATCCACAGGCCTCGACGGTGGTCTGCGGCTGGCGCCTACTATGGCCTGCATGTGATCCGCGACTTCGGGCGGACCACGGGCGAGGGGGACACTCATGACACGTTTCGCACGCTGGACGGCCGTGACCGCCGCCACGCTTCTGCTGGCCGGCTGCGGCGGGGGCTCGCCGTCCGACGGCAAGAACGAGGGGAAGAACGGCGACGGAGCACCGGCCACCGCGCCGCCCTCCGGCGGCTCACCGGGCCTGCCCGCCGCACTGACCGCCCAGAAGCTCGACTGGGGCCGCTGCAAAGGCACTTCGGACTCCCCCGCGCCCGGGAGCGGCTGGCAGTGCGCCACGCTCAAGGCGCCGCTGGACTACGCGAAGCCCAAGGGCGCGACGATCGGCCTGGCCGTCATCCGCTCCAGGGCGACCGGCGGCCAGGACAAACGCATCGGCTCGCTCCTCTTCAACTTCGGTGGCCCCGGCGGCTCGGGTGTCTCCACGATGCCGGCGTACGAAAGCGTCGTCGGCCCGCTCCACGAACGCTACGACCTGGTGAGCTGGGACCCGCGCGGGGTGGCTGCCAGCGAGGGTGTGCGGTGCCGCGGGGACAAGGCGATCCAGGCCGCCGAGTCGGTGGACGCCACACCGGACGACGCGGCCGAGGAGGCGGCGTACTTCAAGGACGCCGCCGACTTCGGAAAGGGCTGCGCGAAGGCCGCCGGCAAGCTGCTGTCCCATGTCTCGACGACGGACACGGCCCGCGACATGGACCTGATGCGCCAGGTCCTCGGCGACCGCCGGATGCACTACTTCGGCATCTCGTACGGCACCGAACTGGGCGGTGTGTACGCCCACTTGTTCCCGAAGAACGCGGGGCGGCTGGTGCTGGACGCGGTCGTCGACCCGAGCGCCGACACCGTGGGCCACGCCAAGAACCAGACGCTGGGCTTCCAGCGCGCCCTGGACGACTACCTGAAGTCCACCGGGCAGGACCCGAAGCAGGGCTCCAGGAAGATCGCGGACCTGCTGAAGCGGATCGACGCGAAGCCGTTGCCCGCCACCGGCGGCCGTCGGCTCGGCCAGACGCTCGCTCTCACCGGCATCGTGCTGCCGCTCTACAGCAAGGAGGGCTGGCCGCGCCTGACCGAAGCCCTGAAGGACGCCGAGAACGGCGACGGTTCGGCTCTGCTGACGCTCGCCGACGCCTACAACGACCGTGACGCCTCCGGGCACTACGGCACGACGACCCATTCACAACGGGTCATATCGTGCTTGGACGACAAGCAGCGGCCGACTCCCGAGGAGACGAAGAAGCGGCTGTCCGAGTTCGAGAAGATCTCGCCCGTCTTCGGGGACTTCATGGGCTGGGACACGGCCGGCTGGTGTCACGACTGGCCGGTGGCCGGTCAGTTCGACAATCCCGAGGTCGCTGCGCCGGGAGCGGGACCCGTGCTGGTCGTCGGGAACACCGGGGACCCGGCGACGCCCTACGAGGGCGCGCGCAGGATGGCGGACGAGCTCGGCAAGGGCGTGGGCGTGGAGCTCACCTGGAAGGGCGAGGGCCATGGCGCCTACGGGAGCGGGAGCGACTGTGTCGACTCGACCGTGAACAGCTATCTGCTGGACGGGACGGTGCCGAAGGACGGCAAGGTCTGTTCATGACGACGGCGGGGGTTCCACGGACACCTGGTCCGCGAAACCCCCGCCATCGAAAGAGCGGGACGGTCCGCCGGTCAGTACACCGGCTTCGCGGGCTCGATCTGGTGGACCCAGCCGATCACGCCGCCGCCGAGGTGCACCGCGTCGGAGAATCCGGCGGACTTCAGGACGGCGAGCACCTCCGCACTGCGGACACCCGTCTTGCAGTGCAGGACGATCTTCTTGTCCTGCGGCAGGGTCTCCAGGGCGGTGCCCATGAGGAACTCGTTCTTCGGGATCAGCTTGGCGCCCGGGATCGAGACGATCTCGTACTCGTTGACCTCGCGGACATCGATGATCTCGATGTTCTCGCCGTCGTCGATCCACTCCTTGAGCTGCTTGGGAGTGATCGTCGAACCGGCGGCCGCCTCCTGCGCCTCCTCGGACACGACGCCGCAGAAGGCCTCGTAGTCGATGAGCTCGGTGACGGTGGGGTTCTCGCCGCAGATCGCGCAGTCCGGGTCCTTGCGGACCTTGACCTGGCGGTACTGCATCTCCAGGGCGTCGTAGATCATCAGGCGCCCGACGAGCGGCTCACCGATACCCGCGAGGAGCTTGATCGCCTCGTTGACCTGGATGGAACCGATCGACGCGCACAGCACGCCGAGGACACCGCCCTCGGCGCAGGAGGGGACCATGCCCGGCGGCGGGGGCTCCGGGTACAGGCAGCGGTAGCAGGGACCGTGCTCGGACCAGAAGACGGAGGCCTGACCGTCGAAGCGGTAGATGGAGCCCCACACGTACGGCTTGTCGAGCAGCACGCACGCGTCGTTGACCAGGTAGCGGGTCGCGAAGTTGTCGGTGCCGTCGACGATCAGGTCGTACTGGCTGAAGATGTCCATCACGTTCTCGGCCTCGAGCCGCTCTTCGTGAAGGACCACGTTCACGTACGGGTTGATACCCAGCACGGAATCGCGCGCGGACGCGGCCTTGGAACGGCCGATGTCCGCCTGACTGTGGATGATCTGGCGCTGGAGGTTCGACTCGTCGACCTCGTCGAACTCCACGATGCCGAGCGTGCCCACGCCCGCCGCGGCCAGGTACATCAGCGCCGGCGATCCGAGGCCGCCGGCGCCCACACAGAGCACCTTGGCGTTCTTGAGCCGCTTCTGCCCGTCCATGCCCACATCGGGGATGATCAGGTGGCGGGAGTACCTGCGGACCTCGTCTACGGTGAGCTCAGAGGCTGGCTCGACCAGGGGTGGCAGCGACACGGGGACTCCGTTGGTCGGTCTATCACTACGGTTGTTCTCCCCGTAACACTGCCACGCCCTTCTTCATTCCGAGACACCCGTTCCGATCCGCGAGACGATCTCGTCCCAGTAGCCGGGCATCGTCTCCCAGGGGTCGGCCGTCCCGCCGTGATCGGAGCGGTCGGTGAAGTAGATCGTCGAGGCGCCCTGCCAGCGGGCGATGCGCAGCGCCTCGTCCAGGTGGCCGCGCGGTATGCCGTGCACGAAATGGCAGAAGCGCTCGGGGGGATGGTCGGCGGTCCACTCGGCGACCTGCGACCAGCGGTATTCGGTCCAGGGGCCCGAGAAGGTCACGAGCTGGTCGGCGCACTCGGCGTATCCCGGGTGCGGGTGGGTGCCGTGGCCGAACACGATGTGGGCACCGTCACGGAGCGCGCGCAGTTCACCTACCGTCCGGCGGACGTCGGGGAGCGCGGCGCGTTCGGTGGGGCAGCGGTCGAGGATGAAGCCGTCGGCCTGGTACCAGTCGAGGTGGCGGCGCGCGTCGGCGATCATCTCGCCGAAGGGGCGCACTCCACGGGCGGCGTCGAGGAGTCCCAGCACCCTGACCCCGGCGTTGCGCAGCCTTCCCGTCGCCTCCAGGCAGCGCGGGTCGGGCCGCTCGCCGGGACCGTCGTCCACGTTCAGGACGACCCAGTGCAAGGGGGTGCCGGGGCGGGTGAGTTCGTCCCATTCGAGCGGAGCGACGAGAGGATGCGCATAGCCGGGGACACCGAATCCGAGGCCCAGGTCGGTGCTCGCGCTACCGGTCGCGGTCCTGGTCAGATACGACACGCAGCCTCCATCCAGATGTCGGCGAGGGATTCCTCGAGATTGATCCGGGGCCGCCAGCCGAGCCGGTCGCGTGCGGTGCGCACATCGGCCTGCTGCCAACTGCCGCAGCCGTCCGGGTACGGGTAGGCGACCGGGGCCGCGTGGTCGGGTTCGGGGCGGGGGTGGCCGATGGCCGACCGCATGGGGCCGGGCGGGCCGTCCAGTTCGTGCAGGCTGCCGCCGTAGCCGGCCACCCGCGCGAGGACGGCGGCGGCGTCGCGGAGGCGTACGGCACGGCCCGAACCGATGTTGATCACGCCCTGCGCGGCGGACAGGGAGGCGGCGTGGACGGCGCGGGCCACATCGCGGACGTCGATGAAGTCGCGCTGGACACCGAGGCCGCCCAGCTTGAGTTCACCGTCGTTGGCCTGCATGGCGCGGCGCAGGGCTTCGGCGAGCCGGCCGAGCGGGGATCCGGCGGGCGTGCCGGGTCCGGCCGGGGAGAAGACACGGAGCACGACGGCGTCCAGGCCGGAGCCGAGGACGAGTTCGGTCGCGGCGAGCTTGCTCACCCCGTACGGGCCGCCCGGGCGAGGCACGGCGTCCTCTGCGGTGGAGGAGCCGGGCTGGCTGGGCCCGTACTCGGCGCCGCAGCCGATCTGGACGAGCCGGGCCCCGCAGCCGCTGCGGCGCAGCGCCTCGCAGACGGTGGCGACGGCGACGGTGTTGTGCCGGGTCAGTTCGCGGGCGCCGCCGCGGGTGGCGCCGGCGCAGTTGATGACGACTCCTGGGTGCACCGCGTCCAGGAAGCGGGTGAGCGCGCCGGGGCTGCCCGAGGCGAGGTCGAACCGTACGTCGGCGTCGTCGCCCCGGCCGAGCACGGTGAGCTGCACGGCCGGGTCGGCCAGCAGTCTGTCGGCGACGAATCGGCCGAGGTAGCCGTTGGCTCCGATCAGCAGGACCCTCATCGGGCGGCTCCCGGGGCGGATTCTCCGGTTCGGGAGGTGATCATCTGGCTGTCTCCTTCAAGGTGATGCCGTAGGTCGGGGAGAGGGCCCGCGGTGTCGGCCCCGCGGGAGAAAAGGGGCCCGGATCCGGGCGGCTGACCGGATTCCGGGGTGGACTCACGGCGGTGGGGGCGTCGTGGGCCGGTGCCGGCCGGCCTCGAACCACCCGGCCGAACGAACCACCGGACCGAACGAGCCACCGGGCTCGGCGCGTAGGCGCTCGGCGCGTCGGGGTTCGGCGCGTCGGCGCTCGGCCCGTCGGGGCTCGGCCCGTGCGAACTCGGTGCATCGAGGTTGGGCGCGGGCTGGCTCGGTGCGTACGAGCTCCTTGCGTCGGGGCTCGGTACGTGCGAGCTCGGTGCGTCGATGCTCGGCCGGTGCGAACTCGGTGCGTCGAGGCTCAGGGCTGGCCGGCTCGGGGCTTCCGGGTTCGGGGCGGGTGTGGTTCATGGGGCCTCGCAGGGCGGGGCGTGGGCCGAGGCTCGGGTGAGGGTGCGGGCCGCTTGGACGAAGAGGACGAGGGCGCCCGCCCCGCAGGCAAGGGCGGGCACGGCCCCGGGGCCCGCCGCTTCGGCCAGGCGCTCGACAGGGACGGCCAGGAACGAACAGCCGGGCAGGCGCGCGGCGAAGACGGTGGCGAGGGCGAGGGCCTCCGCCGCCCCGGCTCCGGCGAGCGCACGGCCCGGGACGTGGGTGAAGCCGCGTGCCGTGAGCAGCCGTGCGAGGAGGAGCAGTGCGCCGAGGGCACCGGCTCCGGCGTAGGCGGGCGGCTCGTCCAGTACCGTCCCGCACAGCGCGAGCAGCCCGCACAGCGCGGACACGAACAGGGCGAACGCCCCGAGGAGCAGAGGGCGCACGGAGGCGGCGAACTCCTCCAGGCCACGGCTCGCGCTCAGCCGGCGGCGGGCGCGGGCGGCGAAGAGGTGGGCGCACCAGGTCGCCGGGGCGCAGGCCAGGCAGAGGGCCAGCACGGGTGCGGTGGCCAGGGGCCAGGGGCCGTGCGGGCCGCCGTCCCTGGCGGCGCTCAGCAGCCCGTCTCCGACGAGGGCGTAGGCGATGAGCCAGCAGGTCCACGCGCGGGCGGCGCCCGTCGTGCGGCGCCGGGTGCTCAGGGGCCCGCGCCGGAAGGCGATGTGCAGGACCGGCGTCATGGCCAGGGCGCCGAACACGGCGACGGCCGAACGCGGTTGCCCGTCGGTGAGCCGCAGACCCACGACGACGGCCGCGCACAGGGCGCCCGGCGCCAGGGCGAGCGCCGCCCAATAGGCACGCGGGCCGGGGCGCCCCGGCCCGGGCTGGGTTCGGGGCGCTTCCTCCCCGTCGCGTGCCGCCCGGGCGTACATCTCCTCGGCGAGCGAGAAGACGTCCCGGTGCCGCAGACGCGCGGCGGTCCGGTCGGTGACCCCGTGCGCCTCCAGGCCCGCCGCGATCTCCAGGGGGTCCACGGCCCGTTCGCAGAGCTCGCGGTGCCGGTGCATGAGCGCCTTCACCGGATCCACCGCACCGCGCCGCCCGGCGGGCCGCTCCGGTTCGTTCCGGTTGCCGGCTCTCCGAGGGGCGCCCGCGTTCGCGCTGTCGATCGTCATGTGCCCTCCCCCACGGAGACGGGTACCGGCGTGGGCGGGGGCACGGTGGCGCGTACCGGTGCCCCCTCCGCCCAGCGCGGCCGGCGCTCGGTCAGGAAGCGGGTCTCGGTCCAGCGGCCGGGCACATGGGCCTCGGCGGGGGTGCCGAAGGGCAGCGGCTCCCCCTCGTCGTCGACGAGGACCCGGCGCACCGGGGAGTGCGAGACGATCTCCAGGTAAATGCCGTGAAATGCCGCGATGTTCTGCTCGACGGTGAAGAGTTCGAGGGCGCGGGCGCGGGCGGCCGCCCCGAGCCGCTCACCTCGCTCGGGGTCGCGCAGCAGCGCCACGCACGCCTCCGCGAGCGCCCGCGGGTTGCGCGGCGGGACCACCAGCCCCGTACCCCCGATGATCTCGACGACGGCGCCCACGTCCGTGGAGACGGTGGCCCGGCCGCAGAGCATGGCCTCGACCAGGCTGACCGGGAAGCCCTCCACGACGCTGGACAGGACGACCACGGCGCCGCAGGCGTAGGCCTCCGCGAGGTTCGGGATCTCGGGGCCGCCGATCTCCTCGAAGGAGACCGGGTTGTCGCCGACGGCGTGCGCGCCCTCCGCCTCGTCGGGGAAGAGCTGCGCGGCCAGCGCCTTGCAGTGGGCCAGATAGGTGGCCGCGTCCGGGTCCTCGGCGGGGGCGCCGACGATCCGCAGCCGGGTCCCCAGCTCGGCCTTGCGGATCTCGGCGAAGGAGTGCAGCAGGGAGATCAGGTCCTTGGCGGGCTCGACACGGCCGACCCACACCAGCGTGCCGGAGTCCGCGCACCGACTGCCCGGCACCGCCTCCCCGACGTCCGCGAAGCGCGCGGCCTCCATGCCCGGGTGGACGGTACGCAGTTTGGCGCGGTCGGCGCCGCAGCGCTCCTGCCAGCGGCGGGCGTGCGAGTTGCCGGGCGTGACGATCGTGGCCGCGCGGTAGACCTCGGTGGCGAGCCGGCCGTGGAAGGCGGCGAGCAACGCCCGTACGGCGGGAGCCTCTTCGAGGGTCGCGGCGGCGAGGTAGTGCGCCCGCAGGTGCACGCCGTATTCGGTGACCAGCAGCGGGACGCCGAGGAAGTGCCGGGCGAGGAGGCCGGGCAGCGCCGCCGCCCCGCCCGCCGCGGCGTGGCAGAGGTCCGCGGAGCCGAGCGCGTCGTCCTCGTACCAGTCCAGCGAGAGGGGGCGCAGGGTGCGCTCGATGTGCGCGGCGACGGCGAGCAGGTCGGGAACGCGCGCGGTGCGGGCCGTACGGAGTGCGCCGGGTGCGCGGCAGGCTCGTTCGAGGACGCGTACCGCGCTCTCGGAGCGCAGGGCACCGGCCAGTCCGCCCTCGTCCCTGGCGAGTTCGGCCAGTCCGTACAGGGCGCTGGCGAAACGGTCCGCCTCGGCGCCGGCGGAATCCGCCGGGTCCCCCGGAACTTCGGGGCTCCCAGCCTGCGGCCCCCCGCACACCGCCGCCGCCAGTTCCCCGTACGCCTCGGAGAACCGGCGTCGGGCCCGGCGCCCGTGCACCACCCCGTCGTCGTGCGCCGTCCACAGCGGTGCCGTGCGGACGCGGCCGACCTGGGGCGGCAGCCGGACCCAGCCCCGGTCCTCCTGGCGCTCGCTGCGGCTGAGCGCGTAGATGTCGAACTCGTGCTGCCCGAGCCCACGCACGAGCCGGTCGCACCAGAGTCCGGCATCACCGCTCACATACGGATAGCCACCCTCCGTAAGCAGTCCGATGCGCACGAGCACACCCCCGATCTCCCGCATGGGGAGCCGCCGTTGACCCGGCGGCTCGCAGCGGGACGAAGGTATGCGGACAAGGCGGTGGTACGACGGACGGTTGTCCGTCGTACCACCAGAAGGGGTGAACGGTCGTAACTTTCCCGCGCAGGCGGCGTTTTGCCGCGCTACGGGATCACGCGGGCGCGTTTCCGCGGGGTCCCGGCCCCCGGATCACGCCGGGGACAGCTCCTCGCGCTCCGCGCGGCGCCGTGCCGCGGCCTCCGGGTCGAGCGCCGGCACGGCGGCCAGCAGCTGCCGGGTGTACGGGTCGCGGGGGCGCTCGTAGACCTCGTCGGCGGGGCCGTACTCGACGAGCCGGCCGCGCCGCATGACCGCCACGTGGTCGCTGACCTGGCGTACCACCGCGAGATCGTGCGCCACGAACACGAGCGCGAGCCCGAGTTCCCGCTGGAGCTCGCCGAGCAGGGCGACCACCTGGGCCTGTGTGGTGACGTCGAGCGCGGAGACCGGCTCGTCGCACACGATCGCCCGGGGCTCGGCGGCCAGTGCCCGCGCGATGCCGACGCGCTGGCGCTGTCCGCCGCTGAACTCGTGCGGGTAGCGGTCGTAGTGC
This sequence comes from Streptomyces sp. NPDC005281, assembly GCF_040607495.1. Classification (NCBI taxonomy): domain Bacteria; kingdom Bacillati; phylum Actinomycetota; class Actinomycetes; order Kitasatosporales; family Streptomycetaceae; genus Streptomyces; species Streptomyces sp. NPDC005281. Next base: position 226,662 of record NZ_JBEXGX010000012.1, read on the forward strand.
GCCCCGCCGAGTCCCACGCGCTCCAGCAGTTCCCTCACGCGTCGCCGGATCTGCCCGTCCTCCTGCCCCCCGCGCGCCCGCAGCGGGTCGGCGATGGACTCGCCCACGCTCCGCCGGGGGTTGAGGGACGACACAGGGTCCTGGAAGACCATCTGCACCGAGGGGCGGACGCCGGTCAGTTCGCGCCCCTCGTGTCGGACCACGCCGGCCGTGGGCTCCAGGAGTCCGACCAGCATCCTTCCCAGGGTCGTCTTCCCGCTGCCGCTCTCGCCGACGATGCCGAGGGTCTCGCCCCGGCGGACGGTCAGCGACACGTCGTCGACGGCCGCGATCCGGCGCTTGCCGCGCCCGAACTCCCGCCGGAGTCCGGCCGCTTCGAGGACGATGTCGTCCGGCCGGCCGTCCTCGACGGGTCCGGAGCCTTCGTCCCGCCCGGCACGCCCGGCCGGTCGGGGGGTGTCCACGCGGGGTACGGCGCCGAGCAGTTCGCGGGTGTACGGCTCCCGGGGTGCGCCGAGGACGGCGCCGACCGGGCCGTGCTCGACGGCGCGTCCGTGCCGCATCACCAGGATCTCGTCGACGCTCTCGGCGGCGACCCCGACGTCGTGGGTGACCAGCAGCAGGCCTGTACCGGTCTCCTGCCGCAGGATGTGCAGGAGGTCGAGGATCTGCGCCTGGACGGTCACGTCGAGGGCCGTGGTGGGCTCGTCGGCGATCAGGAGTTCCGGTTCGCAGACCAGGGCCATGGCGATGAGGGCGCGCTGGCGCATACCGCCGCTGAACTCGTGCGGGCGCGAGCGGGACCGGCGGGCCGCGTCGGGGATGCCTACGCGGTCCAGCACCCGCACCGCACGCGCGCGTGCCTCCCGACGGGAGGCCTTGGTGTGCACCCGGTACACCTCGGCGATCTGGTCGCCGACCGCGTAGTACGGGTCGAGGGAGGACAGCGGGTCCTGGAAGACCATGGCCGCCTTGCGGCCGCGCAGCCCGCGCAGTTCGTCCTCGGACGCCCGCCGGACGTCGACGCCGGCCACGCGGACCGTGCCGCCGACACGCGCTCCGGTGCCCCGGTGCAGCGCCAGCAGGGCCGACGCCACGGTGGACTTGCCCGAGCCGGACTCGCCGACCAGTCCCAGTGCGGCGCCCTTCTCCAGCCGGAAGGAAAGGCCGTCGACGGCGCGCAGGCCCCCGAAGTCGACGACGAGGTCGCTCACCTCGACCAGAGAAGTCGCGGAGGAGTCGTTCATGCCAGCACCACCCGTCGGTCGGCCACCGCGTACAGCACGTCCGCGACGGCGTTGGCGATGACCACGAAGAAGCCGATGACCAGGACCATGCCGACGACCACGGGAAGGTCGACGACGTTCACCGCGTGCACCAGTTCCTGGCCGATGCCGGGCAGCCCGAAGAGGGTCTCGGTGAGCACCGCGCCGCCGACCGCCGACCCGAAGGTGTTGGCGTTCAGCGCGATGATCGAGGCGAGCGCTCCCCGGACGGCGTGCCGTCCGATGATCGACCGCTCGCCCACGCCGTACGCCCGGAAGGTACGGATGTGGTCCTCGGCCAGCGTCTCCAGCATCGAGGCCCTGGTCAGCCGGGCGAACGCGGCGGCTTCGACGAGGGCGAGCGAGAGCCAGGGGAGCACCAGGTTCCACGCCCACTGTTCGGGGTCGTCGGTGAGGTTCACGTACTGCGGGAAGGGCAGCAGTTCCAGCTGGCCGCAGACGACGATCATCAGGATCAGGCCGATGACGAAGACGGGTGTCGCCGTGCCCGCGAGGGTGAGGCCGGTCAGCACCCGCTCGCTGAGCCGGCCGCGCCGCCAGGCGGAGAGCACGCCGGTGCCGACACCGAGCACGAGCCAGACGACCATCGCGCCGAGGACCAGCGACAGGCTGACCGGCAGCTTCGCCAGGATCAGCCGGGTGACCTGCTGGTCGGTCTGGTACGACAGCCCGAGGCAGGGCGCGGGGCAGTGCTGGACGGAGGTGCCGGTCGAGTAGTCCTGACCGGCGAGAAGGCCTTGGAGGAAGTGCCAGTAGCGCACGTACAGCGGGTCCCCGAGGTGCAACTGCTGGGCGACCTGGTGCACTTGGGCGGGCGAGCAGCGCGGCCCGCAGGTGATCTGGGCGACGTTGCCCGGGGTGGCGTAGAAGACGACGTAGACGATCACCGAGATGGCGAGGAGGGTGACCGCGGTGCCGAGGGTCCGGCGCAGGACGAACCCGCTGAAGCCGCTCATGCCGTGGCCTCCTTCTTTCCGTCGGCGGGCGCGCCCTGCGGGAGCGGCTCCGTTCCGGGCTCGCCCTGCCGGCCGGCTTCGTTCGTCCCGTCGCCGGGCTCGCTCTGCGGAAGCGGATCCGTTCCGGGCGCGACCTGCCGGGGCACGTCGCCCGTGGGGGTGTCCACGCTCGCGTCGGCCCTGGCCTCTCCCCTGCGGCCCGTGCCGACGCGCAGGCGGGAGGCCACGCGCGGGTCGAGGGCGGTGCGCACGCCGTCGCCGAGGACGGTCAGGGCGAGGACGGTGACGAACAGCGCGCCCGCGGGCAGCAGCAGGTACTGCGGCGCCGCCTGGTACCAGACGTCGGCGGCGGTCAGCATCTGCCCCCAGGACGGCGTCGGCGGCTTGACGCCGACGCCGAGGAAGGACAGGGCCGCCTCGACACCGATGTTCGCGGGCACGAGGAGCGCTGAGTACGTGATGAGCGGCGCCGCGAGGCCCGGAAGCAGATCGCGGCGGGCGATCCGCCAGGTGCTCCAGCCGCTGAGCCGCGCGGCGGCGACGTAGTCCAGCTGCTTGAGCGTGAGGGTCTGTGCGCGCACGATCTTCGCGAGGGTGCCCCAGGCGATCAGACCGATGACGAGGGCGACCAGGACGGGCCGCGGGAAGCTGCCGGGCACGACGGCCAGCAGCGCCAACGACATGATCATCAGCGGCAGGGCGACGATGATCTCGGTGATCCGGCTCAGCACCTGATCGACCCATCGGTTGCCGAGCGCCGCCGAGACGCCCACGACGACGGCGATCAGGACCTGTACCAAAGTCGCGGCGAGCGCGACGCCGAGGGAGACCCTGGCGCCGTAGACGAGGCGGGCGAACAGGTCGCGGCCGGTCTGGGGTTCGACGCCGAGCCAGTGGTCGGCGCCGATGCCGCCGAGCGCGCCGACGGGGACGCCGCCGCGCGCGGAGTCCACCAGCGAGGGGTGGTAGGTGGTGGGATCCTGGCCCTCGATCGCCGTGAGCAGCGGTGCGGCGAGCGCGATCAGGACGAGCAGCGCGACGACGGCCGCCGCGACAAGGGCGGCGCGCTGCGCACGCAGCCGCCGCCAGAACTGACGGGCCCCCGAGGCCCCCGCGACGGACGAGTCCGCCGCGGGGGCCGGGGAGGCGGGAAGTGCCTCGCTCACGGCGCTACTTCACCGCGACCTGGGAGATGTCCAGAACGCCGGTCCAGTCGCTGATCACGATGTTCTTGACGTCCTTGCCGTACAGACGCTTGTAGACGGGGTGGAACAGCGGCACGGTCAGTGCCTGCTCACCGATCTTCTTGTCCAGCGCACCCCAGCGCTTGGCCGCCTGGTCGAGGTCGGTCAACTTGTTGATCGCGTCGATCTCGTCATTGACCGACTTGTCGTCGAGGAAGCCGGTGTTGAAGTTGGCGCCGTCCTTGACGATCTGCCGGCCGTCGAAGATCGGGGCCAGGAAGGGACCGCCGGAGGGCCAGTCGGCACCCCAGTGGGCGAGGAAGAAGCCCGGCTCGGTCTTCGCGCCGTGGGTCTTGTCGCTGTAGTCGTTCTCCTCCAGGCCCTGGAGCTTGACGGTGATGCCGGCCTTCTTGAGCGCGTCCTGGATCGCCGTCGCGATCTCCGGGCTGGTCTCGAAGTCCTTGCTGTTGGAGTGGGTGAGCGTCACGGTCAGGCCGTTCTTGTAACCGGCCTCGGCCAGCACCTCCTTGGCCTTGGCCGCGTTGCCGGACGCGCCCGCCGGGAAGTGGTCGTACGGCGTGTAGCCGAAGGACTTCTGGTTCGGCAGGTAGGTCGTCGCGGGCTCGGCGAGCGAGGATCCGCCCGCGGCGTTGATCACCGAGCTGCGGTCGACGGCGTACGAGATCGCCTGGCGGACCTTCGGGTTGTCGAACGGCTTCACCTTCGGGTTGAAGGCGATGTAGTCGGTGTAGCCGAAGTGCCCGGTGCCGACGCGGGAGGCCAGCTCCTTGTCACCCGTCACCTTGGCGAGCTCGGCCGGGCCGAGGTTGGTGTCCGTGGTGACGGCGGCGGCGTCGGTGCCCTGGGAGGAGGACAGCCGCTGGTTGATCACGGAGGAGTCCAGGCCGGACCGTACGTCGATCCTGTCCGGGTACGCCTTGCGCTCGGCGTCGGTCGACGCGGACCAGTGCGTGTTGCGCTCCAGGGTGAGGCGCTCGCCGTCGTTCTCGTTCTTGACGACCTTGTACGGACCCGAGGAGACCGGGTGCTCCTCGTACTTCGTGCCGGTGTCCTTGGCCTTGGGGACGGGCGTGAACTGCGTCTGCGTGGCCAGGTAGGGGAACTCGCCCTCGGGCTTGTTCAGGTGGAAGACGATGGTCCGCGCGTCCGGCGTCTCGATCGAGTCGAGGCCCTTCTTGTCCTTGTAGGGCCCCTGGTAGCCGGCGCCGCCGATCAGCCAGTCCCGCAGGTAGGGCGCGCCGCCGGAGAGCTCGGCGGCGAAGGAACGCTCGATGCCGTACTTGATGTCGGCGGACGTGATCGACGTGCCGTCCTCGAACTTGAGGCCCGCCTTCAGGGTGTACGTCCACACGGTCGCGTTCTCGCTCGGGCGGCCGGTGTCCGTGGCGAGGTCGGGGACGACCTGGGCGCCGGCGGCCCCGTTCTCACGGTTGCGCGTGGTGAGCGTACGAAAGACGAGCGAGGGCACGTTGCCGCCGCCGGAGGTGTAGAGCCGCGCGGGGTCGAAGTCCTGCTGGGCGTTGGCGTTCAGGACGGTGAGCGTGCCGCCCTTGTGGGGCTGGGAGTCGCCACCGGAGCTCTTGGCATCGTTGTCCTTAGGCCCGCAGGCGGCGGCGCCCGCTGCCACGACCAGGCTGACGGATGCCGCGGCCACGCGGCGCGCTATGACGGACGGTTGACGCATCGGAAGACGACCTCTCGGATGACTCGAATACTGAGACGGAATGACACGGGGTGAGACGGGGGAGCGCGGAGCTCGCCCAGGGCGTCAGGCGTCGGTGTCCGACCGGACCGAAAGAGGCACAGGCACGCCGAACAGCGGAGGTTCGGGAGCGCACGGGAACAAGACGGGAAGGAAAGCGACGCACTCGCCGGGGGCGGGCGTCAGCAACAGTGAATGTCGGCCACGCAGAGCGCGGTCACGCCGAAGAGCGCCAGCTCAAGGGCGGCGCGAACGGAGGCGTGACGGGGTGACATGCGGAAAAATATGAACGATCTTTCGGCGCATGTCAACGCGGCCGGAGCGCTCCCCGTCGACTCCCCGTCAACTCCCCGGATAGGGCCAGGGGTTGGCCAGACAGTGGATTCCGTCATGGTCGAGGAACTTGGTCTGCTGCTGCATGACCGGGGCGAGATCGCCGTCCTTCTGGCAGGTGACGTGCCCGTGTCCGAGCCGGTGGCCGACCTCGTGATTGATCAGCATCTGGCGGTAGGCGTGAATCTTGTCGCCGAAACCGTAGGTCTCGGAGCCCTGGGCCCAGCGGTACGCGTTGATCATGACGCGCTCGGTGGACGCCGAGTCGCACGACACGTTGTCCTCCGTGGTGTCGAGCCCCGACTTGGCGCACCACTCGGCGGTGGTGCCGGGACTCGCCAGCGTGATGACGAAGTCCGGTTTGCCGGAATCGACCCGTTCGAAGGTGCGGGCGTCGCCATGGGCCCAGCTCCGCGTGTCGTTCAGGGTCTTCTGCACGGCGTCGGCGAAGAGAGCGCCGTCGAGACCGAGGCCCTGCTCGATGTCGACCCGGTAGGTGTACCTGTGTCCCTTGCCGGGCGCCTTGGCGAATCCGGGCACCACGTCGAACTTCCCCGAGCCCTTGAGCTTCGCCCCGAGCGGGTACGTCCTGGCCATCTGCTGGTCGTACGTCAGGGGCGCCGCGGCCACCTGCGGCTGCCCCGACTGGGTCGGCCTGCCGTCTCCGCGCGAGGCGGAGTCCTGGGCCGCCCGGCTGCCGCCGTCGGCGGCCTGCGTCCGGGCGTCGGCGTCGTGGCCTCCCGTGGCCATCTGTCCGGCCACGACGACGGCCAGCACGGTGGTGACGGCTGCCGCCGCGATGCCGGTGAACGCCCATCCCTTGCGGGCCTTGTTCTCGTCCTCGTCGCCGGTCTGCGGCAACGGCCGCTCACCGGTGTCGGCGGGCTCGGCATTCCGGTCCACCGACTCGTCGAAACCGGCGGCCCGGGTGCCGGCCGTCCGCGCCGCCGCACCGCCGCGAGGCCCGCGTGGGCCGCCGCTCTCCCGCTCGTCGAGGTCGAACGCGTCGACGTACGCCTGCCGGGGTCCCGTCACCGCCTGCCCGCGCTGCCGCGGCACTCGCGGCCCGGCGGGTGCGCCCTGAGGAGCCGCGCCGGCCCCGGACTCCCCCCAGCCGCCGCCCTGTTCACGCTGCTCGGGATGCCCGCCCCGCACCTGCGGCACCCCGCGCCCGGGGGTCCCGTCGGGAAGCCGGGGCGTGCCGTGAGCAGGGGTCCCATCAGGGAAACGAGGCGTTCCGTGCGCGGGAGTCCCGTCGAATGAACGCGGCACCCCACGCGCCGGGGTGCCGTCCTGGAAACGCGGGACGCCGTGCGCCGGGGTCCCGTCAGGGAAACGTGGCACCCCGCGCGCGGGAGTGCCGTCGGCCGCCCGCGGAAACCCGTGCGCCGGGGTCCCTTCGGCGAAACGCTGCGCACCTTGACCCGGGGGACCGCCCTGCACACGCGGGCCACCCTGAGCCGGAGTACCGCCCTGGAAACGGGGTACTCCGTGGGCCGGGGTGCCCTCGTGGAAACGCGGGACGCCGGGCGCCTGAGTTCCGTCGGGGACACGCCGCGGGCCTTGCTGCGGACTGCCCGCGGGCGGATAAGGATCGAGGGAGCCCGGTGGGCGGGTCGCCGCGTGGTGGGCGCCGTCCGGGCCCGGCGCCGGAGCGGGTGCCGCCTCCTCCGCCGGAACCGCTCGCGTCTGCGCGGCGTCCGTCCTGCCTGCCCGCCCCCGACGACTGTGTCGTCCCACTTCCCGCCTCAGCTCTCCGCGCCGACTGCAACCGAAGAGGTCGACTCTTCCAGGTCCGCAAGGAGTTCACGGAAGGCGGTGGCGACCGTCTCCGGATACTCCATCATCGCGACGTGCCCCGCGTCCGGCAGTGACAGCAGCCGGGAGTCGCGGAAGGCACGGGCCGCGCGCTGCGCCATACGGTAGCCGACAAGTTGGTCGCGGCCTCCGTAGACCAGGAGCGTGGGGGCGAGCACCCGTTCGGCCTGACGCCACAGTCCGTGCTGCCCGCCGAGTGTGTAGGCGTTCACCACCCCGCGCGCCGAACGCGCCATGGCGTCCCAGAAGTAGGGCAGGGCGAGCCGCCGCTCCATCTCGTCGACCGCATCACGGAACCCCTCGGGCGTCACGATGCCGGGATCGCCGTAACAGAGGGCCAGCACCCCACGTACGCGCTGCTCAGCGCTCCAGTCCTTCGTCAGTTTCGTGAACAGCCCCGCCACCCCCGGGAGGGCGAGGAGCGCGGTCGGCCAGGCGGTGCGCTGCGCGCGGATCTCGGGCAGCGCGGGGGACACCAGCGTGAGCGTCAGGACGAGATCCGGACGGACGGCCGCGACCCGTGTGGACACCGCGCCGCCGAGTGAATTGCCGAAAAGATGTACAGGACCGCGTCCGGACGCGTCGAGATGGCGGATGACCGCGCGCGCGTGTCCCGTGATCGAGTAGTCGCCGTCGTCCGGCGGCGGGGAGTCCCCGAAGCCCGGCAGGTCGAGGGCCTCGCCGTCCACGAGCCCGTCGAGCCGGGACATCAGTGCCGACCAGTTCTGCGAGGAACCGCCCAGACCGTGCACGTACAACGCCGGCGGCAGGCCGTCCCCGGTCGACGGTCTCGACCGGATCGTCAGGGTCATGCCCGGCAGCCCGACCGATCGCAGCCGCTCCCCCTCCGCGACCTTCACGGCGCCGACCCTCGGCATGACGGTGGCGGCCGGCGCGGAAGGGAGTTCGGTCGAAGACATGCCGCAATGTTACGAGACGATCACGCGGGGGCTCATGTGTTCGCCGTCACAGATCGCGGGCGGATCGCATAGCGTCCGGATCGCGCGTCTCCTAGGCTTCGAACGAGGGCACTCGTACGCATATCAGGAGCGCACCCGTACCCGTTCGGGAAGAGGAACCATGACAGTCGACCCGACAGACCCCGCAACGTTCGACGACCAGTTCCGGGAGATCCTCGACCCCGAGGCCCCGGAGGCCGACGCCGCCGAGCAGTCCGCCGAGCTGGACCCCGCGGACGACGTCGACCCGGAACCCCCGGGCGACCGCCTCAACGCCGACGACGCGGACCTGGCCGAGCAGGCCCGCGTCGTCCGGCTGAACGAGGACGACTACAGGTGATCCGACACCGCTGATCAAGGCCCCCCGCGGCGGCCGGGTGCCCATCTCGTCCCCTTCCGCACACTGTGCGCCCTCCCGGTCGGGTCCGGTCCGTGAAATTCTGCGCTCGCACCGCGCACAGCAGGGTTACCGAAAAGTACGATGGCGGCGCGGCGCACACCGCACGTGGACAACTTTGGGAGGCGGCGTGACAGCCATCGAGCAGACAGAGGCAGCACGCCCGCGGGGCACTCGCCTGCCGCGCCGTGCCCGGCGCAACCAGCTTCTCGGCGCCGCCCAGGAAGTTTTCGTTGCGCAGGGATACCACTCGGCCGCCATGGACGACATCGCCGAACGCGCGGGCGTCAGCAAGCCGGTTCTCTACCAGCACTTCCCGGGCAAGCTCGATCTGTATCTGGCCCTGCTCGACCAGCACTGCGAGTCCCTGCTCATGGCGGTACGGGCGGCGCTCGCGTCGACCTCGGACAACAAGCTGCGCGTCCGCGCCACGATGGACGCGTACTTCGCGTACGTGGAGGACGACGGCGGCGCGTTCCGGCTGGTCTTCGAGTCGGACCTGACAAACGAGCCGGCGGTGCGCGAGCGTGTCGACAAGGTGACACACGAGTGCGCCGAGGCGATCTGCGACGTCATCGCGGAGGACACGGGTCTCTCCCGCGCCGAGTCGATGCTGCTCGCCTCGGGCCTCGGCGGGCTGGCCCAGGTGGTGGCCCGTTCCTGGCTGCACAGCGACCGCAGCGTGCCGCGCGACCAGGCGGTCCAGCTGCTGACCTCGCTCGCCTGGCGGGGCATCGCGGGTTTCCCACTGCACGGCACCGACCAGAACTGATCCGCCGGTCACCGGACCAGCGGAACACCGACGCCGTGGAAGCGGCCGGGGGCGCGCCCCCGGCCGCTTCCTTGTTCCCGTCGGCCGCTTCTTTGTTCCCGTCGGCTGTTCGCTCCTGGCGTTCCCGGGCGGAGCGTGCGCGTCCCCTCGCCGGGCTAATGTGTGCTGCGTACGGCGCGTACGAACGCGCACATGACTGACCGTCGGAGGGACAAAGCCGTGGAGGTCAAGATCGGCGTGCAGCACGCGCCCCGCGAGATCGTTCTGGAGAGCGGTCAGACCCCGGAAGAGGTCGAGCGCGCGGTGTCCGAGGCGCTGGCCGGCAAGTCGCAGCTGCTGAGCCTCGTGGACGACCACGGCCGCAAGGTCCTGGTTCCGGCCGACCGGCTGGCGTACGTGGAGCTCGGCGAGCCCACGCAGCGCAAGGTCGGCTTCAGCGCTCTGTAGAGCGACTGGGCGACGAAGCGGTACGGGAAGGGCCCGGTGACACTGTCACCGGGCCCTTCCCGTACCGCGTGCTCGCACATGTTCGTACGTGTTCGTACGTGTTCGTACGGGCGCCTGCCGGCCGGGTGCTCCGGGCCGCCGTCCCGTGCGCCCCGCACCTGCGCGGACGCAGATGGAGCACATGCCGGGCGCTGAGGAGGATTGCGTTCCGAACGTCAGGGGTAGGACCGGCTACGACCGATTTGCACCGGCCGTGCGGGAGGGACCCCACCATGTTCTTGGAAGTGCTCGGCTCCGCACTGCTCGGTGTCGCGCTGGCGTGGGCGGCCTCGTACCGCCTGCCCCACCGCCTGCCGGCGCGCAGCCTGGTGATGTCGACCGGCGTGGCGGGAGCCCTGTTCGGTGCCTTCCTGACGCACACGGCGCTGGGCTCCGGCCACTTCCTGGCCATCCTTCTCGGTGCGGTGGCCGTCTCGGCGGCGCTGCTGTCGCTGCTGCTGCGCCCCGAGGAGCGGTTTCGGCGCCGCTCCGCGACGGCGTAGGCCGCTGCGAAGGTCCCGCTCCCGCGACCGTGAACCACGCCCGTAGACGGCGTGGTCCTCAGGTCACCGGCGCGCAGGAGTTCCCGGCTCGACAGGTCTCCGGCAGGCGGGAGTTCCCGGCTCGCTAGGCGGCGAGGCCCAGTGCGGCCATCCGCTTGGTGTGCGCCTCGGTGATCCGGGAGAACATCCGGCCGACCTCCGCGAGATCGAATCCGTCCGCCACACCGCCCACCAGCATCGTCGACAGCGCGTCACGGTCGGCGACCACGCGCTGCGACTGGGAAAGCGCCTCGCCCATCAGCCGTCGCGCCCACAGCGCGAGCCGGCCGCCCACACGCGGGTCGGCGTCGATCGCGGCGCGGACCTTCTCGATGGCGAAACCGGCGTGACCGGTGTCGTCGAGGACGCCGAGGACGAGTCCGCGGGTGTCCGAGTCGAGGCGGGCCGCGACCTCACGGTAGAAGTCACTGGCGATCGAGTCGCCGACGTAGGCCTTGACGAGACCCTCCAGCCAGTCCGAGGGAGCCGTCTGCCGGTGGAAGCCGTCGAGCGCGGCGACGAAGGGCTCCATCGCCTCCGTCGGCTCCGCGCCGACCGAGGAGAGCCGGTCCCGCAGTTGCTCGAAGTGGTGGAACTCGGCGGACGCCATCTTCGCCAGTTCCGCCTTGTCGCTGAGCGTGGGCGCGAGCTTGGCGTCCTCCGCGAGCCGCTCGAACGCCGCGAGCTCGCCGTACGCGAGCGCTCCGAGCAGGTCCACGACCGCGGCGCGGTACTGGGGCTGGGCCGAGGCCGTCTCCCAGCTCTGCGCCGCGACCCCGGTGGCCGCGGGGGCGGTGTCGGCGGTGGCCTCGGCGGGCTTCTCAGCGGCGTTGTCAGGCGTCGTCATGAAGCGCACAATAGCCCGCTCACAGCACGAGGGAAGTCCCTGGTCAACCAGTGCGACGACGACTACGTGACCAAATCGGCCATCGCATGTGCGCGAATCCGGGGTATGGTGGTAATGCGCCCGGCGAGTGATTCGACGGGCCGCACGAATGAGGATGCCCGGTCGGTGGCCCGATCGGCTCCGACCCGACAGCCCTCCTCGTCGGTACGGCACATTGCGTACGGCATCCGGAGGGAACCCTCAGCGGCACGAGAGCTCGAGCGTCGGCAGTGGTCCCATGCCAGCCGGCCCGCCCGTAAAGAGCGGCCGACGTCCCCGGCACGGTCCCGACACGACCCCCGCGTTCGCCTCGTACCGCGTACACAGAAGAGGCAGCACCCTGACTACGACTTTCCGAGACCTCGGAATCCTCCCTGAGACCGCCGAAGCCCTTGAGGCCGTCGGCATTGTCAACCCCTTCCCCATCCAGGAGATGACGCTCCCGGTCGCCCTCTCCGGCAGCGACGTCATCGGCCAGGCCAAGACCGGCACCGGCAAGACGCTGGGCTTCGGCCTCCCGCTCCTGGAGCGCGTCACCGTCCCCGCGGACGTCGAGGCAGGCCGGGCCAAGCCCGAGCAGCTCACCGACGCGCCGCAGGCCCTCGTCGTCGTCCCGACGCGCGAGCTGTGCACCCAGGTGACCAACGACCTGCTGACCGCCGGAAAGGTCCGCAACGTACGCGTTCTGGCCATCTACGGCGGCCGGGCGTACGAGCCCCAGGTGGAGGCCCTGAAGAAGGGCGTCGACGTCATCGTCGGCACCCCGGGGCGACTGCTGGACCTGGCGGGCCAGAAGAAGCTCAACCTCAAGCACATCAAGGCGCTCGTCCTCGACGAGGCCGACGAGATGCTCGACCTGGGCTTCCTGCCCGACGTCGAGAAGATCATGAACATGCTGCCGGCCCGCCGTCAGACGATGCTGTTCTCGGCGACCATGCCGGGCGCGGTCATCGGTCTCGCGCGCCGCTACATGTCGCAGCCCACGCACATCCGCGCCTCCGAGCCGGACGACTCGGGCGCGACGGTCGCGAACACCGCGCAGTTCATCTACCGCGCCCACAACATGGACAAGCCCGAGATGGTCTCGCGCATACTGCAGGCCGACGGCCGCGGTCTCGTGATGATCTTCTGCCGCACCAAGCGGACGGCGGCGGACCTCGCCGACCAGCTCCAGCAGCGTGGCTTCGCCTCCGGCGCGGTCCACGGCGACCTCGGGCAGGGCGCCCGCGAGCAGGCGCTGCGCGCGTTCCGCAACGGCAAGGTCGACGTTCTCGTCTGCACCGACGTCGCGGCCCGCGGTATCGATGTCGAGGGTGTCACCCACGTCATCAACTACCAGTCCCCCGAGGACGAGAAGACGTACCTGCACCGCATCGGCCGCACCGGCCGCGCGGGCGCCAAGGGCATCGCGATCACCCTCGTCGACTGGGACGACATCCCGCGCTGGCAGCTCATCAACAAGGCGCTGGACCTCGGCTTCGGCAACCCGCCGGAGACGTACTCCACGTCCCCGCACCTCTTCGAGGAGCTGAGCATCCCGGCCGGCACCAAGGGTGTCCTGCCGCGTTCCGAGCGCACCCGCGCCGGGCTCGCGGCCGAGGCCGTCGAGGACCTGGGCGAGACCGGTGGCCGTGGTGGCCCGCGCGGCCGCGGTGGCCGTTCGGCCGCGCCGGCGCCCGTCGAGCGTGAGCGCGCGCCGCGCACTCCGCGTCAGCGCCGCCGCACGCGCAACGGCGCCGCCGCGGACGAGACGCCCGCGACCACGGCCGCTCCGGCGGCCACGGAGTCGCCCGCGTCCGTCGAGGCCACCGAGCCCCGCACCCCGCGCCGCCGCCGGCGTACCCGCAGTGGAGCGGGCGAGCCCGTGGCAGCCGTCGCCGCTCCCGTGACCGAGGCCGCCGAAGCCGCGGTGGCGACGGCGGAGGGTGTCACCGACGAGCCGGCCGCGCCGCGCCGTCGCCGGACCCGCAAGACCGCCGCCGAGACGGCGGAGGCCGTGGTGACCGCCGCCGAGGCCGTGGTCGAGAGCGCCGCCGTCGAGGCCGTCGCCGAGGCCCCGGCCCGCCGACGTACCCGCAAGGCCGTCGAGACGACGCCCGAGGCCGGGACGGTCGCCGAGGTCACCGCCGAGGCGGCGGAGGCCAAGCCCGCCGCGCGCCGACGCACCCGCAAGGCCGCGGAGGCCGTCGTCGACACGGTCGAGGCCGCCGCGACCGAGATCGCCGAAGCCGCCGAGACGGTCACCAAGCCCCGGCGCAGCCGCGCCAAGGCCGCGACCACCGACACGGCCGCCGAAGCGACCGAGGCGACCGAGGCCAAGCCCGTCCGCCGCCGGACCCGCAAGGCCGTCGCCGACGCCGAGATCCCGGCCCAGGCCGCCGAGGCGACGGAGGCCAAGCCCGCCGCGCGCCGACGCACCCGCAAGGCCGCGGAGGCTGTCGTCGACACGGTCGAGGCCGCCGCGACCGAGATCGCCGAAGCCGCCGAGACGGTCACCAAGCCCCGGCGCAGCCGCGCCAAGGCCGCGACCACCGACACGGCCGCCGAAGCGACCGAAGCGACCGAGGCCAAGCCCGTCCGCCGCCGGACCCGCAAGGCCGTCGCCGACGCCGAGATCCCGGCCCAGGCCGCCGAGGCGACGGAGGCCAAGCCCGCCGCCCGCCGACGCACCCGCAAGGCGGTCGCCACGGAGCCCACGGAGAGCTGATCTACCGCCCGACGGCCCGGTCCCCCATCCGGTGGGGCCGGGCCGTCGGCGTTTCGCGCGCCCGCGGACCGCCCGATGACCCGCGCCCGACTTCACCGGGCACCGGCCCGGGAGCCACGCACCCGTCGAGCGGCTGTCGCCGACGCCCGATAGCCTCCTGCGCATGAGCAGGCCTTATACCTTCCTTCCGCCCGCCGGTGTCCGCGCGTACCGGTTGTCCACCGCGCGCGGCGAGTTCGCCGTGCTCGACGCCGCACCGGAGGGACGGCCCAGGGGGACCGCGCTGCTGCTGCCGGGGTTCACCGGGAGCAAGGAGGACTTCATCGCACTGCACGTGCCGCTGGCCGCCGCGGGCTACCGGACGGTGGCCGTGGACGGGCGCGGTCAGTTCGAGACCGGCGGGCCGCGGGACGACGAATCGGCCTACGCGCAGAGCGAGTTGGCGCGGGACGTACTCGCCCAGGCCGCCGCCGTCGGTGCTCCGGTGCACCTCGTGGGGCACTCGCTCGGCGGCCAGATCGCGCGCGCGGCCGTGCTCGCCGACCCGTCGCCGTTCGTGTCCCTGACGCTCATGGCCTCCGGCCCCGCGCAGATCTCCGAGTCCCAGCAGCAGCGCGTGAAGCTGCTGCGGGACGCGCTGGCCGTGATGGGCATGGCCGAGGTGTGGGAGGCGATCCAGGCGATGGAGCCGCCGGAGGAGACCGACACGGGCGGGCTGGACGCGGGTCTGAGCGACCTCGCCGACCTCCGCCGCCGCTGGCTCGGCAACAGTCCCGCCCAGCTCGTCGCCACGGGCCGCCAGCTCTGTGACGAGCCCGACCGGGTCGCCGAACTGGCCGCCGTCCCCCTCCCGAAGCACGTGATATCCGGCCAGCACGACGACACCTGGCCGGTGTCCCTGCTGGACACGATGGCCGTACGACTGGACGCGCGCCGCACGGTCGTCGAAGGGGCGGAGCACTCCCCCAACGCCGACCAGCCCCTGGAGACCGCCCGCGCCCTGGCCGGATTCTGGGACGGCACGCGACCGGCGAACACTCCGGACGGGCCCGAGCCCCGCGGGGCCTAAGGGCTGTCCCAGTACTGCCCCCGTACTACGCCAGTACTTCCCTAGTACTGCGCCTGAAGGTGCTCCCAGAAGCCGTCGCGCAGTGCGCGGCGCAGGTCCGACTGCCCGCGCAGGGAGTACTGGAGCAGGCCCTCGGCCTCGACCAGCAGGTCTTGGTCGACCGAGCCGGGGAGATACGGGTGCCCGGGAAGCAGCTCGGCCAGGGATTCCCGGCCGCGTGCGGCGAGCCACTTCGCGGCGATCTGGGCGCCCACGAAGCGCACGTCGTCCCGGGTGGGCCGGACCGCCGCCGTCGGGTCGTACGACTGGGCGGTGCGCCGGGCCACGTACGGCTTGAAGAATTCGAGGTCGAGCGTGCGCTGGCTGTCGACCTCCCAGAGCAGCGGCTCGGCCTGGTTGCCGCCCTCGGGCGCTTCGATGCCCCAGAGATGGACCCGGGCGCCGTAGCCCTGGGCCGCCTCGACGGCGGAGACGAGGTCCTCGTCGCCGCCGAGCAGGGCTGCGTCACTGATGGCGCGGTGCCGGGCGAGGGACTCCAGGTCCGAGCGGATCAGTGAATCGACGCCCTTCTGCTGATTGTTGGCGTTCAGATTACCCAACCGGACCTTCACGTCAGGGAGTTCGGCGATGGACTGCTGCTCCGCGGTGTGGATGCGGCGTCGCGCGCCGTCGTACCAGTAGACGCGCAGCAGCCGGCTGTCGGCGAAGATCGTGCGGGCCCGGTCGATGAGCGCCTCGATGAGGCCCTCGGTGTCCAGGTCGAAGGAACGGCGGTCCTCCGTGCCGGCGACGAGGCGCCCCGCGGCCGCGTACAGATATCCGGCGTCCACGAAGATCGCGTGAGTGGAGGGGGTCTTCGCGACCTCGGCGAGCATGCGCTGAAGCAGCTCGTTCGTACGGTCTATGCGGGCGGCGAGGGCCGCGTGGTCGTCGTTCATCACTTCCATTGTCCCGGCGGTCACGCTGCGAACACAACCGGCGCCGTTCAGTCTCCGCCACCCGGGCTACCCGCTAGTAATTAGGTTCTCGAAAAATTTCCTTAGCGTAGGGAATGTTTGTAACACGCATCCCGTTGAATCCGTATGTGAGCGAGGCTCTGGCGCCTCGCTCCTCACACGAGTAGTTCTCCGCAGGAGGATGACCAGACGAAGGGAGAAGCCCATGCGCTTCGAAATCATGCGACTCGACGATGTCGACGGCACACCCGTGGACAGCACTGTCGTGGACGCCGCCTCCGTCAACCGGATCGTTCAGCAGGCAGCCGCCATCGGGCAGCGCCTGTGGATCCGCCCGGCCGACACAACCGCCTCTTAACACCGACGACGGTCCGCTTCGCACTGCGAAGGGCGCACCGAAGGCGCCCCGTATACGAAACGCGTCGCGGACAGCAGACGCTTCACAGACTTCAGAGCCCCGCACGGCGAGGATGCCGTGCGGGGCTCTGCGCGTGCGCCCGGGAGCCGGGGAAGGCCGTCAGCCGCCCCGGATCACCTGGGTGACGCCGTTGATGATCTGCTGCACGGCGATGGCGGAGAGCATCATGCCCGCGAGCCGGGTCACCAGGACCACTCCCCCGTCCTTGATGACGCGGATGATCAGCAGCGAGTAGCGCATCACGACCCACAGGACGACATGGATGGCGAGGATCGCGGTCCACACGGAGACCTGGGTGGCGACCGAGTCGGCCCGCTGCACCGCGAGGATCACGGACACGATCGCGCCGGGCCCGGCGAGCAGCGGCATCCCCAGGGGCACGAGGGCGACGTTGACGTCCTTGGTCTGCTTCGGCTCGTCCGTCTTGCCGGTGAGCAGGTCGAGGGCGATCAGCAGGAGCAGCAATCCGCCCGCGATCATCAGCGCGGGCACGGAGACGTGCAGATAGTCCAGGATCTGGTGCCCGAGGAGCCCGAAGACGGTGATGACTCCGCCGGCGACACAGACCGCCTGGACGGCCATCCGCCGCTGCACACGGGCCGGGCGGCCGGCGGTGAGCGCCAGGAAGATCGGGGTGATCCCGGGGGGATCCATGATGACGAAGAGCGTGAGGAAGAGGGAGCCGAAGACGGCGACGTCGAACATGGTGAAGAAGAGCCTTGCGAAGTGATGGGAGCGGGTGGGCGGGTCTTCCGGCCATCGCCTCGGGAGCCGCTGGCGGATGACGGAGGCGGGGGACGGTGACGGGTGACGGGAGGGGCGTGGCAGGGGTCTTACGGCACCGGCCAGGTCCACACAGGCCTCACCACCGGCCAAGTCCGTACGTGCCTCACGTGCCGGTCCCGTGACACCGGCCCGTGGGCGATGGCGCGGTCCCGGTCACAGGCCCGTCCGGGCCGTCGCGGCGTGCGGCGTGCGGCGTCCGGCGTGCGGGGATTCAGGCTCCGCCCGCGCCCGGTACCGGGAACGCCCCGGTGGCGCGGCGGGTGATCTCCCCGTAGACCTCGGGGTCGGTCGTGAGGTCCCCGAGCGCACAGGTCTTGCGGCTGCCGTGGTAGTCGGACGAGCCCGTGGCCAGCAGCCCCAGTTCGGAAGCCAGACCGCGCAGCCGGGCCCGGGTGGCCGGTTCGTGGTCCATGTGGTCGACCTCGATGCCGTCGAGGCCGGCGGACGCCAGCTCCGCGATCGCCGACTCCGGCACCGTGCGGCCCCGCTTGGCGGCGGCCGGGTGGGCGAACACGGTGACGCCCCCGGCTCCCTTGACCAGGCGGATCGCCTCGAAGGGATCGGTCTCGTGCTTGGGGATGTAGGCGCGGCCCCCGTCGGCCAGCCACTGCTCGGTGAAGGCGTCGGAGACGCTGTCGACGACGCCCAGCTCGACCAGCGCGGAGGCGACGTGCGGACGGCCGACCGACCCGTCGCCCGCGATGCGCGCCACCTGTTCCCAGGTGATCGGCACCCCGAGGTCCCGGAGCCTGGCGACCATGCCCTGGGCCCGCGGCACCCGGTCGTCCCGCACCAGTTCGCGCTCGGCGAGCAGGGCGGGCTCCTCGGGGTCGAAGAGGTAGGCCAGCATGTGCATGCTGATGCCGTCGATCCGGCAGGAGAGTTCGGCGCCCGTGACGAGGGTGAGCCCCTCGGGCAGCGCGGCGATCGCCTCGGCGTACCCGCGCGTGCTGTCGTGGTCGGTCAGCGCGACGACGTCCAGACCGGCGGCGGCAGCGTTGCGCACCAGCTCGGCCGGGGTGTCCGTACCGTCGGAGGCGGTGGAGTGGGCGTGCAGATCGATGCGCACTACGCGGGCTCCAGACGGTGACGGGACGGGCGAGGACGCTCAAGGATAGCGGGAACCAGGCCACCGATGTCACACCCGCACCACGGGAGCGCCCCCTACACTCCTCGGCCTCGGATCACACCGCGCGCGCCGTCCGGCCTCAGATCCACGCCGCGCGTCGACGCCACCCCCGACTCACGCCGCGCACCGGCGCCCAGCCTCGGATCACACCAGGCGCCGCCGTCCGGCATCCCGTCGCACCACCCATCGACGCCCCGGCAACCGCCGCCTCGGCATCGGACACGCCCCACGTCAGCGTCCAGGCAACCCTCACCGCCGGCATCCGGGCGCGTCCACCCCGGCATCCAGCCGCACCCGCCCCAGCACCGCCCGGCCCTAAGGCTCCAGGATGCGCGGTGACAACGCACCGCACGGGAGCAGGTCGACCTCGGCACCCGCGTCGCGCAGGTCGGTCAGGACCAGTTCGTCGTACATCAGGAGTCCGGTCTGCTCCGGCCAGACGACGGCCCACAGCCACAGGCCCAGCGCCTCGCCCGCGAAGACGGCGCGGTCGTCCGGGGAGCCGGAGACATGCCAGAGCGGTGTGGGCCGGCCCGCCGCGAGGACCTTCGCCTGAGGCGGCTTCTCGACGCTCATGTACGGGCCGGGGTCGGGTCCGTCCATGCCCGCGTACCGCGCGCCGAGGCCGACACCCAGTTCCTCGGCGACCAGGATCAGCTCACCCATGCCGCCGAGCGGCCCGGGCCCCGAGCAGGCGATGGCGGTGGCCCTGCCCCCGCTGCGGTCGTCCCCCGCGAACGCCGCCCCGGTGAACAGCCAGCCGACCGGCAGCGGCCACGGCATCCACACCGGCACCCGGGCGCGGTGCACGACCACACCGAGGGCCTCGACGCTGGGCGGGATCACGGGCTGCAGCGGATGCACCGTGCCGTGCACATCGCACTGCCAGGAATCGGCAAAAAGGCCGGGAGCCCTGACCCGGCCACCACACTTCGGGCAACTGGGTTCGCCCCTCATAGGGCCCAACGGTCCTCCCCGTCGTTCGTCGCGTCAAGGACGATCACCCGTCCGGCGCGGGGCGGCCACGTCGAAAACTACGTGCATCTTGCATTTATTAGCTCACCTAACTTATTGTGTGTATAAGACAACGATCCAGTCGGCGCACAGTGAAGGAGCGGGCATGATCAACAGCACGGAAGGTCCCGCGGAGGGCGACACGTTCGACGCCGGCGCGGGCGGCATCCTGCGTCAGCCGAGGGCCGTCTGGGCGACCGCCGGGGCGTCCGTCGTCGCCTTCATGGGCATCGGACTCGTCGACCCGATCCTGCCGTCCATCGCCCGGGGCCTCGACGCCACGCCCGGCCAGGTGTCCCTGCTCTTCACCTCGTACTTCCTGATCACGGCCGTCGCGATGCTGCTGACCGGCTTCGTCTCCAGCCGGATCGGCGGCCGCAGGACCCTGCTGCTCGGTCTCGCCCTCGTCGTGGTCTTCGCCGGACTGGCCGGCACCTCGGGATCGGTCGGCGAACTCGTCGGCTTCCGGGCCGGCTGGGGACTCGGCAACGCGCTGTTCGTCTCCACCGCCCTCGCCGTGATCGTCGGCGCGGCGGCCGGCGGCAGCGCGGCGGCGATCCTGCTCTACGAGTCCGCGCTGGGCCTCGGCATGGCCTGCGGGCCGCTGCTGGGCGCCCTGCTCGGCAACGCCAGCTGGCGCTACCCCTTCTTCGGCACCGCGTTCCTGATGGCCATCGGCTTCCTGTGCATCACGGCGTTCCTGAAGGAGCAGCCGAAGCCCGCGCGCAAGACCTCGCTGCTCGACCCGCTGCGCGCCCTCGGCCACGGCGGCCTCGCCTCCGCCGCGGCCTCGGCGTTCTTCTACAACTACACGTTCTTCACCGTGCTGGCCTTCACTCCGTTCGTGCTGAACATGACGCCATACAAGTCCGGCGCGGTGTTCTTCTGCTGGGGCCTGCTGCTCGCCGTCTTCTCGGTGCTCGTGGCCCCGCGCATGCAGGCGCGGTTCGGCTCGCTGAAGGTACTCGGCGGCTCCCTGGTGCTGCTCGCCGCCGACGTCCTCGTCCTCGGGTACGGCGACCACACCACCGCCGTCGTCTGCACGGTCCTGTCGGGCGCCTTCATCGGCGTGAACAACACCGTCTACACGGAGCTGGCCCTCGGGGTCTCCGACGCACCGCGTCCCGTGGCGAGCGCCGGCTACAACTTCGTGCGCTGGTTCGCCGCCGCGGCGGCACCGTACTTCGCCCCGAAGATCGAGGAGTGGAGCAACATCCGCGTCCCGTTCGTGGTCGCCGCGGTCACCGCGCTGCTGGGCGCCGCGGTGGTCTGGGTACGGCGCGACGCGCTCACCGAGAAGGCCGAGCGGCTGGAGCCGGTCCACGCCACCGAGGACGGCGTCACCGTCTTCGCCAACTGAGCCTTCGAGAGCCCTGCCTGACGTCTCGTCGGACAGGGCTCCCGGAATCGGCCGGCCAGTCCGGTCGGCCCGGTCAGTCCAAGGGAACGGACCTGCGCAGCGGATCGCGCAGGTCCGTTCCGCCGTTCAGCCAGCGTTCCTGGAGTGCGCCGGCCCCGTGGACCCGTTTCCAGGCGGCCTCGTTGGGCGTCATGGGGAGCAGCGGCAGGAAACGTACGGGATCGGCGGGGGCGTCCAGTTCCAGGTCCTCCACCAGACCGCCGGACTCGGCGACCAGGACGGAGGTGAACGGCGCGCCCGGCCACAGCGGTTCACCCACGTCGAGCGAGGCGCCGGGCGCCACGACCAGCCCCTCGACCTGGGGGGAGGCGGCGAGCACGGCGAGCGGGCGGAGGACCTTGTCGGTGTCGGCCCCGGCCGGACGGACGGAGAGGACCAGTTCGACGCGCGGGCCCTTCACCGGATCGGCGAGCACGGCGGTGGGGTCGGCCATCGGCTGGACGGACATGCCGAGCGTGGCGTAGCGGACGATGTCGCCCTCGGTGAAGCGCAGCACCTCGATGCGGTCGGTGCCCAGGAAGGTGACCGCGGCCCGCGCGTCGGGTTCGCCCAGCGCGGAGCGCAAACGGGCCTCGACCAGTGGAAGAACATCAGCCATGAACCGAGCATAGGCGGCGTCAATTGCGCCATGGCGCACCGGACCCCGGTCAACATCGCGCAAAGCGGGGCCTTGACGTATCGGTGCGCTGATAGTCTTGGCCGCTGGTCGGAGCAGTGCATGACTGAGGGCCTCACGAGGCTCTCACGGCGCCTCGGGAGTTGCTCCCGTACTCCGACGCACTGAGACTGATCTGACTCCCCTTCGGAGGGAGACAGACTCCCCTTCGGGGGATGGATCGTCCCTCACGGGGGACCGACCGGAGGAGGTGGGGCTGCAATGGATCGAAGTCGATCGTGCAGTACCACCCGCTCTTCCGGTCGCTGAGTTCACAGCTGGTCCCGCCGGGCTTTCGGCCCTGTCGGCTGTCGCCTCCCGCAATCGTGTGCGCACGTGTCAGCGTTGCCCGGTGCACCACGGAAGAGCGCTTCGTTTCCGCCTGATCTGTCCGATCTGAACCCCTGATCTGTCTGATCTGAATCAGTAGCGAAGCTGCCACCGCGACGATGCGGTGCTCCCCGCTTTGTGGACGTGCCAAACATCCGCAGTCAGGACGTCCCCATTCCGGGTAGTTCCAATCGTCGTCGGCCGCCTCCGTTGCGAAAAGGAGCCTGCCATGTCGATGATCCGTGACCTGCGCGCCGCGGTCCGGCCCCGCCCCGCCACGCTGCGCAAGGACAGTGGCTCGTACGACACCACCCGTGACCCCGGCACCCCGTCGGCCGTGGTCGACTGCGCCGTCTACCGCGACGGTGCCCGTGTCGCGACCCGCGCGCCGCTCACGCCCCAGGAGGCCATGCGTCAGGTGCGGCGCGACGGCGGCTTCGTGTGGATCGGCCTGCACGAGCCCACCGAGGACGAATTCGCCGGTATCGCCCGGGAGTTCGGGCTGCACCCGCTGGCCGTGGAGGACGCCGTCCAGGCCCACCAGCGGCCCAAGCTGGAGCGCTACGACGACTCCCTGTTCACCGTCTTCAAGACCATCCACTACGTCGAGCACGACCGGCTGACGGCGACCAGCGAGATCGTCGAGACCGGCGAGGTCATGTGCTTCACCGGAGGGGACTTCTTCATCACCGTCCGGCACGGCGGCCAGGGGTCCCTGCGCGCGCTGAGGCACCGCCTCCAGGACGACCCCGAGCTGCTCTCCAAGGGGCCCTCGGCGGTCCTGCACGCGATCGCCGACCATGTCGTCGACGGCTACATCGCGGTCGTGGACGCCGTGCAGGACGACATCGACGAGGTCGAGACCGAGGTGTTCTCGCCGGGCCGCAAGGGCACCCCGCGCGGCACGGACGCCGGGCAGATCTACCAGCTCAAGCGCGAGGTGCTGGAGTTCAAGCGGGCGGTGTCGCCGCTGCTGCGCCCCATGCAGCTGCTGAGCGAGCGCCCGATGCGGCTCGTCGACCCCGACATCCAGAAGTACTTCCGCGACGTCGCCGACCACCTCGCACGCGTGCAGGAGCAGGTCCTCGGCTTCGACGAACTGCTCAACTCGATCCTCCAGGCGAACCTCGCGCAGGCCTCCGTGGCGCAGAACGAGGACATGCGCAAGATCACCTCCTGGGCCGCGATCGTCGCCGTACCGACGATGGTCTGCGGTGTGTACGGCATGAACTTCAAGTACATGCCGGAGCTGCGCTGGCACTACGGCTACCCCGTGATCATGGGCATCACGGTCGGGCTCTGCCTCGCGATCCACCGCATCCTGAAGCGCAACGGCTGGCTGTAGGACGGGCTGGATAGTCTGGGCCCCATGACGCAAGAGCTGCTCGACCAGGCCCTCGTCGAGGAGGCCACCAAGAAGTCCGGGCTGATCTGGGTACGCGGCATCAGTGTGCCGACACCCGCCCGCCCGGACGACGAGGTGCCCGCCCAGGCGCTGTGGCACGTGTGGCACGACGGCGCGGCCTGCCTGGTCGGCGACGGACCCGGCGAGCAGCCGCTGCCGGGGCTGGTCGACGGCGGCAGCGCGGTCGTCACCGTACGCAGCAAGGACAAGGGCGGACGGCTCGTCACCTGGTCCGCCACCGTCATGGAACTCGCCGAGAACACCCCGGAGTGGGAGGCGGCCGTCGGCGAGCTCAAGGGCAAGCGGCTGAACGCCCCGGACGGCGAGGCGATGCCGCAGCGCTGGGCGCGCGAATGCCGGGTGCTGCGCCTCGTGCCGACGGGCGCGACCGCCGAACTGCCCGAGGGCTCACTCGCCGAACGCCCGCTGCCGACCCCGGCGACGACCCGCCGGCCGGTACCGGCGGCGCTGCCCCGCCTCCTGCTGAAGCGGCGCGGACGGCGGGGCTAGAACCCCGGCGGGCGGACCTCCGGGGACCGCGAACGCCGCGCCGGCCCTCGCGCGGGGCTACGACGAGGGCAACTGCCGCCCGTAGTCGACCGTGTCCTTCTTGGACGGTTCGGCGAGCGGGAAGTCCTTGCCCCAGTCGGTCAGGCTCAGGGTGCCGGCGTTGCCCGCCCGCCCCAGCTGGAGCGGGTACGGGGTGCCCTCCAGGGAGACGTCCAGCGTGCCGCCCGAGCCCTTGTCGCCGGTGATGCGGATGGTGCGGACGCCGGACTGCTCGTGGTGGCCGTCCTTGGCGAGGGCACCGTGCAGCCCGAGCAGCCCCGCCAGCAGGACGTCCTTGTCGGTGAAGCCGCTGAAGCGCTTGTACGCGGGGTCGCCGGCCGGCACCTTCACGTACATGCCCTCCAGCTTGCCCGCCGCCGCGGTGCCCGACTGCTTGCCGCCGCCCTTGCCGTCCTCGTGGGCCCAGAACTCGGCGTCGGCCTTCAGGAAGAGGTGTTCGCCGACCCTCAGCAGATGGAAACCGGCCCCCTTCGAGGTGACCGAGCCGGTGCCGCCGTCGGCCTTGAGGCGCATGTCGAGGGTGTAAGTGGTGCCGCCCGAGACGACGGTCCCGGAGAGCCGCACGGTCGACGCGCCCTCGGCCGCCTTCTTCGCCTTCGCCTGGATGGTGGCGGCGGACAGCTTCCCGACCCCGTTCGTGCCCGCGTCCGGGTCCCCGCTGCCGCATCCCGTCAGTACCGTCCCCGTCACCGCCAGCGCGCACATCGCGGCCACCGTCACGGCTCTGCGGGTACGGCCCTGGGGAGTTGCGGTCACAGGTGGGGCTGCCTCTCGTGCGCGGTCCTCGAACGGCCTACGGCAGCGTACCGGTGCGGCACCCGCCCGGCGGAGGCAGTCCGTCCGGACCGCCCACCAGGGCGTACCCGACCGGGACGGGCTAGCCTGAAGCCCACCCGAGCGGACAGACCGGCACAGAACGCATCGAAGCGAAGGAGGCGCGGGCATGGCCGCAGCCGCCCCCCGGATCTTCGTCTCGCACCTGTCCGGCGTCGCCGTCTTCGACCCGAACGGCGACCAGGTGGGCCGTGTGCGTGACCTCGTCGCCATGCTGCGCGTCGGACGGCGGCCGCCCCGCATGCTCGGCCTCGTCGTCGAACTGTCCACCCGCCGCCGGATCTTCCTGCCGATGACCCGGGTGACCGGCATCGAGTCCGGCCAGGTCATCACCACCGGTGTCCTGAACGTGCGCCGCTTCGAGCAGCGGCCCACCGAACGGCTCGTCTTCGGCGAACTCCTCGACCGGCTGGTGACCCTCGTCGAGACGGGCGAGGAGGTGACGGTCCTGGACGTGTCGATCCAGCAGCTGCCGGCCCGCCGGGAATGGGAGATCGGCCGGGTCTTCGTGCGCAAGGGTCGCGCCGGCGCCTTCCGGCGGGCCAAGGGCGAGACGATGACGGTCGACTGGTCCTCCGTCACCGGGTTCTCGCTGGAGGAGCACGGACAGGGCGCGGAGAGCCTGCTCGCCACGTTCGAGCAGCTGCGGCCCGCCGACCTCGCGAACGTGCTGCACCACCTGTCGCCGAAGCGGCGCGGCGAGGTGGCCGCCGCCCTGGACGACGACCGCCTCGCCGACGTGCTGGAGGAGCTGCCCGAGGACGACCAGATCGAGATCCTCGGCAAGCTCAAGGAGGAGCGCGCGGCCGACGTCCTGGAGGCGATGGACCCCGACGACGCGGCGGACCTGCTGGCCGAGCTGCCCACCGAGGACGTGGAGCGGCTGCTGGCGCTGATGCGGCCCGGCGAGGCGGCGGACGTGCGGCGGCTGATGGCGTACGCGGAACGGACGGCGGGCGGGCTCATGACCACCGAGCCGATCGTGCTGCGGCCCGACGCGACCGTCGCCGACGCGCTGGCCCGGGTCCGCAACCCCGACCTCTCGCCGGCGCTCGCCGCCCAGGTGTACGTGTGCCGCCCGCCGGACGAGACCCCGACGGGCAAGTACCTGGGTGCGGTGCACTTCCAGCGGCTGCTGCGCGATCCGCCGCCCACCCTGGTCGGCTCGCTCGTCGACGACGACCTCCATCCGCTGGCCCCGGAGGACGAGCTGCCGGTGGTCGCCGGGTTCTTCGCGACGTACGACATGGTCGCGGCCCCCGTCGTCGACGAGAGCGGCTCGCTGCTCGGCGCGGTGACCGTGGACGACGTACTGGACCACATGCTGCCCGAGGACTGGCGGGAGACGGAGTTCCACCTCGACGAGGGCGTGCACGAGAGCATCCACGAGGAACGCGATGGCGCCTGACCGTGAGGCCCGTGAGCGGGCCGCCACGGGGGCGACGGCGGCCCCCCGACCGCGCACCCGGCTCGACCAGCCGAAGCCGCCGCGGCACAGACTGCTGCCCGAATGGGACCCGGAGGCCTTCGGACGGTTCTCGGAGCGCATCGCCCGATTCCTCGGCACCGGACGGTTCCTCGTCTGGATGACGGTCGTCATCATCCTGTGGGTGGTCTGGAACATCTTCGCGCCGCCCGGCCTGCGTTTCGACAACTACCCGTTCATCTTCCTGACCCTGATGCTCTCCCTCCAGGCGTCCTACGCCGCCCCGCTGATCCTGCTCGCGCAGAACCGGCAGGACGACCGCGACCGGGTCAACCTCGAACAGGACCGCAAGCAGAACGAGCGCTCCATCGCCGACACCGAGTACCTCACCCGCGAGATCGCCGCGCTGCGGATGGGCCTCGGCGAGGTCGCCACCCGCGACTGGATCCGCTCCGAGCTGGAGGACCTGGTCAAGGAGCTGGCGGACCGGCATCCCGACGGCCACGGGGACGGCCGGGTCGTATTCCCGGCGGAACGGTCGCACGGACGTGACGTAGACGACCGGTGACGGGGCTTTCCGGGGCCCATGGGGAGCGCCGTACCATCGTCCCTATGGCTACGGAAGACGCGGTGCGTGAAGCACTGGCGACGGTGAACGACCCCGAGATCAACCGACCCATCACCGAACTGGGGATGGTCAAATCGGTCACGATCGGTGCGGATGGCGTGGTCGCGGTTGCCGTGTACCTGACGGTCTCCGGCTGCCCGATGCGCGACACGATCACCCAGCGGGTTACGGAGGCGGTCTCCCGGGTCGAGGGCGTCACCGGTGTCGACGTCGAACTCGACGTGATGAGCGACGAGCAGCGCCGTGAGCTGGCGACCGCTCTGAAGGGCGGCACCGCCGAGCGCGAGGTGCCCTTCGCCAAGCCCGGCTCGCTCACCCGTGTGTACGCGGTCGCCTCGGGCAAGGGCGGTGTCGGCAAGTCCTCGGTCACCGTGAACCTGGCTGCCGCGATGGCCGCCGACGGGCTCAAGGTCGGTGTCGTGGACGCCGACATCTACGGCCACTCGGTGCCGCGCATGCTCGGTGCGGACGGCAAGCCGACCCAGGTCGAGAACATGATCATGCCGCCGTCCGCGCACGGTGTGAAGGTCATCTCCATCGGCATGTTCACCCCGGGCAACGCGCCGGTGGTCTGGCGCGGCCCGATGCTCCACCGCGCCCTCCAGCAGTTCCTGGCGGACGTGTACTGGGGTGACCTGGACGTCCTGCTCCTGGACCTCCCGCCGGGCACCGGCGACATCGCGATCTCCGTCGCCCAGCTCGTCCCGAACGCCGAGATCCTGGTCGTCACGACCCCGCAGCAGGCGGCGGCCGAGGTGGCCGAGCGCGCCGGCTCCATCGCCGTGCAGACCCACCAGAAGATCGTGGGCGTCGTCGAGAACATGTCGGGGCTGCCCTGCCCGCACTGCGACGAGATGGTCGACGTCTTCGGCACCGGTGGCGGCCAGTCGGTCGCCGACGGCCTGACCCGCACAACCGGCGCGACCGTCCCGGTCCTCGGCTCCATCCCGATCGACGTCCGCCTGCGCGAGGGCGGCGACGAGGGCAAGCCGGTCGTCCTGACCGACCCCGACTCCCCCGCCGGCTCGGCCCTGCGGGCCATCGCGGGCAAGCTGGGCGGCCGTCAGCGCGGCCTGTCGGGCATGTCGCTGGGCATCACCCCGCGCAACAAGTTCTAGGACCTCCCCGAGAGGTCCCGGCTCTTCCCGTACGAAAAGGATGGGGGCGCCGTCCATCACGGACGGCGCCCCCTCCTTCGTAACGACCGCCGGGCCGCCGGAGCTGCCCGGGCCCCACTCAGTGGCCTTCAGGCCCCCGTAGGTGCCACCAGGGCCTTCCTAGGCGTATGCCGCGATGTCCTTGATCACCGCGAAACCGAGCCCGTACGCGCTCATTCCCCGCCCGTACGCGCCCACGTGGACGCCTTCCTGCGTGGAACCCGCGAGGACCCAGCCGAACTCGGACTCGCGGTAGTGGAAGGCCGTGGGGACGCCGTCCACGGGAAGGGACAGGGTGGACCAGTCCGCGCCGTCCAGATCGTCGGCCAGCACCCACGCGGTCTCGGTCTGCTGGTCGAGCCAGTCGTCGCGCAGGGTGTGGTCCATCTGGCCGGGCCAGGTGAAGGACAACAGCCCCACACCGGCGAGCCACGCCGCCGAGGACACCGAGGTGGCCTCCAGCAGTCCCGTGCCGTCCGCGCTGCGCCGTACGGGGCTGGCGGCCACGGTGACCACCACCGCGAACCGCTCCTTGTCCTCGCCCGGCTCGGGGCGCACCGAGGGCTCGTCCCCGTGCCCGACCGAACCGTGCTCGACCACGCCCTCCGCGGAGGTGCCCACCTGCATCAGCCAGCGCGGCCCCGTGAAAGCCTCGTCGAGGCCGTACCAGGGAAAGGGCGCCAGCAGGTAGCCGTCGACCGTACGCCGGGCGGAGGGGACCTGTTGTCCGCCCTCCGCGGCCGGCGCCTGCGCGCCTACCCGACTTGTCGTCTCCATCTGCCGGACGCCTCCTCGATCTCGTCGGACCGGGCGGCCCACCCCCCTCGGGCGACCTTGTCGGTCCGCACAACAACTGGGCAGCATAGCCACCCCGCTCCGGGCATCGTCGAAAGCGCCCGGCGCGTAAGGCGCACGAACGGCGTATTCGGACCGCGGGGGGCCTGTTACCGGCTCGCGGACGGAGACGTTCCGGAGCCGGATCCGCCCGGCCGGGGAGCGGGCTCGCCCGCCCGTGGGGGTCATGGACGCCGGGCGGCGGGTGCTCCCGTGCGACGGGCCGCGACGCGGTACTCCGTAAGGATCAGGTCGCGCCGTACTGATCGGACGGCGCCGGGCTGATCAGGTGCCCCCGTACGGACCGGACGGCACCGGGGGGATCAGGTGGTCCAGTACGGACCGGACGGCGCCGTACGGATCAGGTCGCGTCGGCGTCGTAGGGCGGGTGCTCGTCGGCGTCGAGCTTCTCGCGCTTCTTCGTCATGTCGACGGAGCCGCCGGGGCTGCCGTTGGAGGACCCGCCGGCGGTGGAGGACTCGGACTCGCGGCCGTGCACCGCGTCCGTGACCTCGACCATCTCCCGCTTCAGGTCGAAGCCGTTACGGATCTCCTTGAGCCCCAGCTCGTCATTGTCCATCTGCTTGCGTATGAACGTCTTGGGGTTGAGATCCTCGAACTCGAAGTCCTTGAACTCCGGACCGAGTTCGTCGCGGATGTCCGCCTTGGCGCTGTCCGAGAACTCACGGATCTTGCGGATCGTGCGCGTCACGTCCTGGATCAGCTTCGGGAGCTTGTCGGGACCGAAAACGAGCACGGCAAGGACGACCAGCGTCACCAGCTCGAGCGGTCCTACGTCATTGAACACCTGGTAGCTCCTCGCGATGCCCTCGGTCCTCGGCCCTCGGGAAGTCCTCCGTGGTCCGGGCCGAGTCCAACGGTACCCGGCGGACCTGTCCGTCCGGAACTGTCCCGGGGCTTCCGGCTTCGTGCGCACCGACGGTTTTCCATGATGTTTGCCGTCCGGAGCTGCGGTGTCGTGCCCGACTGTGAGGTTCGTGTCATTCGCGGGCCCCGGTGCCCGCGACCCTCAGTCGCCGTCCGCCGACCCGAGGACCAGGGTGACCTTCCGGTCCGCGCCGCCCCGCCTGACGGTCAGCCGGAGGTGGTCGCCGGGCCGGTGGGCGCGGGTCTTCACGATGAGTTCCTCGCCGGAGTGGACCCGTGTGCCGTCGACCTCGGTGATGACGTCCCCGGCCCGGATGCCCGCCCTCGCACCGGGACCGCCGGCCGTGACGGGCGCCCCGCCCCCGGCCGCCTTGGTGCCGACCCGTGCTCCGTCACCCGAGTAGTTCATGTCGAGCGTGACCCCTATCACGGGGTGGGTGGCCCGGCCTGTGTTGATCAGCTCCTCGGCGACGCGCTTGGCCTGGTTGACGGGGATGGCGAAGCCGAGCCCGATGGAACCGGCCTGACCGGTCTCCAGGTCGGAGCCGCTGTCGGCGGAGCGGATGGCGCTGTTGATGCCGATGACACGGGCCCGGGAGTCGAGCAGCGGCCCGCCCGAGTTGCCGGGGTTGATCGGCGCGTCGGTCTGGAGGGCGTCCACGTACGAGACGTCGGTGCCGTCTCCCTTGTCGCCGCCCGCCGTTATGGGCCTCTCCTTGGCGCTGATGATCCCGGAGGTGACCGTGTTGGCGAGGTCGAAGGGCGCGCCGATGGCGACGACGGGGTCGCCCACCTGGACACTGTCCGAGTTGCCCAGCGGCATCGGGGCGAGGCCGTGGACTCCCGAGACCTTGACGACGGCGAGGTCGTAGCCGCTGTCGTGCCCGACGACCCTGGCCCGCGCGCTCTCACCGCCGCTGAACGTCACGGTGATCGTGCCGGTGCCGCCGGCGGGTTCGATCACATGGTTGTTGGTGAGGATGTGTCCCTCGGCGTCGAGCACGAATCCGGTGCCGGTGCCGTCCTCCTCGCTGCCGTGCACATGCAGGGTGACGACGCTGGGCAGCGCGTGCGCCGCGATCCCGGCGACGCTGTCCGGGGCACGCCCAGGGGCCTCCTTGGCGGCCTGCGGGAGCTCGATGTCCCTCAGCCCCCCGTTCCGCTCCAGATACGCCCCCACGGCGCCGCCCACGCCCCCGGACACCAGCGCGAGCGCGACGGCGCCGAGCACCAGGGCCTTCCTCGCCCTTCCGCGCCTCTGCGCCACGGTGGGCACGGCGACGCCGTTCTGCTGGAAGGCTCCGCTCCGATCGAGGCGGCCGT
Source organism: Streptomyces sp. NPDC005281 (assembly GCF_040607495.1). Classification (NCBI taxonomy): domain Bacteria; kingdom Bacillati; phylum Actinomycetota; class Actinomycetes; order Kitasatosporales; family Streptomycetaceae; genus Streptomyces; species Streptomyces sp. NPDC005281. The sequence goes on from NZ_JBEXGX010000012.1 coordinate 257,553, forward strand.
TGTTCCGCGCGGATCCGGGCGCGGCCCAGGGGTCGTAGTTCCGCCAGGGATCGGGGGTCACATCCTCGACGGGCTCGGCGGACCCGCCCGGGGCGGTGGAGGCGGCGCCGTCCAAGAGCTCGGACATGGGGGACATCGGGTCCGGGGACCCCGAGGATTCAGGTTCCGGTTCCGGTACGAGGGGCGGGGGCACGGCGTCGAAGGGCGTGCCGCCCTGGGCCGGGATGCCGCCCACGGGGGCCTTGGGGGCCGTTCCGTGGACGGAGGCTCCCTCCGCGAGGGTGGTCGCGCCGGCCGGGAATCCCCCTGTCCCGTCCGCCTCTCGGGCCGGGGCGGCCGGGTGCGGGGAATGCGGATCCGAGGAGGCGGCCGGGTGCGGGGAATCCGGTTCCGTGCGGTGAGCCGGTGCCGTGTCCGCGAGGTCCGGGGAATCCGGCTCTGCTGGGTGAGCAGGTGTGGTGTCCGCGGGGTGCCGGGAATCCGGTTCCGTGCCGTGAGCCGGTGCGGTGTCCGCGGCCTCGGGCCGGGATCTCCACCACTTCGCCTTCGTGGGCCTGCCCTCGTTCATGCTCTCCCCACACCTGGCCCGCGGCACAGCTCGCCGACGGCCACCACAGACTTGTCGACTCCGCGTCCGTGATCCCTCCCGCGGACGCGGCCCACCCCGGATTCAACCAGGTTCGCGGGCCGCCGCGCAGAGGGTGGTGTCAGTGAACGTCACGAGGGGTGGGGGACGAGGACGAAGTGGGGGACGGAGTGACGGCGGGGGCGGCGAGCAGCCCCGGATGCGGGGTCAGGTCTAGCGGCTCGGTGTCGGTGAGCGGACGTATGAGCGGGGACGTGGCGGCGGCACCGGCGACCACCGGTGTCGTCAGCGCGTGCACGGCGTCCTGGCCGCGGCCCGCCGGAGGGGGCACCCCCGGCAGCAGCGGGGCGGACACCCCGGTCGACGCCACCGGACCGTTGCCGAGCGACCGCTCGCCCTGGGCGAGCATCGGTCCGGCGGACCGGCGGCGCTGCGACTCGGGGGCCGAGGCCGCGCCGGAGCCCTGGGTCCTGGACGGCGTCACATTGCTGCCGGCTCCGGCCCCGCGGGCGTCCGTGTCCCCGGGCACACCGGTGGTCACTCCGCC